>JARRJW010000017.1:0-19574 GCA_037388785.1 Gammaproteobacteria bacterium | reverse complement strand
AATTTTTTTCCGGCTGAATAGACTGACATAATGATTTCACATCCTGATAAATTGAATAAAAATTTGTTAGGCAATATTCTGCGTTTTTTCGACCAGCATGCGTTCTACATTCTCACGTGATGCGCGAATATGAGCCCGCATCATGTGTTCAGCCATTTCGCCATCACGTCGTTTAATGGCATCGACAATATTGCAGTGTTCATCGTAAGCCCTGACAGCACGTTTACTGCGCATGCCGAATTGGTAACGGTAGAGCCGCAACAACTGGTAAAGGTCATTGCAAAGCAGATCAAACAGGAAACCGTTATGACTGGCTTTTACAATGCTGTAATGAAAATCCAGATCGCCTTCCTTCTGAAAATAGGCATGATTAACCTCTTCTTCGATATCATTGGCATGCTGATCCAGAAGGCCCTCCAGGTCCTGCAGTTCCTGCCCTGTAATGGCGATCGCCGCCTGCCTGGCAGCCATGCCTTCGAGCGCTTCACGCACATGGTAGATTTCAATCAACTGCTGCTGATTGAGAGAAACAACACGGGTACCAAGATTATTTTTTCGGATGACCAGCCTGCAGGCCTCCAGCCTGGCAATGGCTTCACGCAGGGCACCTCGACTGACTTCATACTCACGGGCCAGTTCCGGCTCACTTAATTTAGAACCGACTGGAATGCGCCCATCAAAAATCGCTGATTTCAGATCAAGAAACAGTCGATCGGGAATAGATGTGATAACAGGATCCTGGGTTGCAGACATATCAACCTCCTGCATATCCGAGATTTTTCAGTGATTCTGTGATGGCATCCAGTATTGCCGGGTTATCAATGGTGGCCGGCATTTTCCATTCCTCGCCATCTGCAATTTTTACCATGGTGCCACGTAAAATTTTTCCAGAACGTGTTTTCGGCAGGGCAGAAACAATCGCAACCAGTTTGAACGCGGCTACCGGCCCAATCAGGTTACGTACGCGCAGTACCAATTCATCAGCCAGTTGTTTTTCATCACGGTCAACACCGGCTTTGAGTACCACCAGGCCCAGCGGCAACTGACCCTTGAGTTCATTGGCAACACCAATAACGGCACACTCAGCAACATCCTCATGACCAGCCAGCACTTCTTCGATAGCTCCGGTGGATAAACGATGGCCGGCGACGTTGATGACATCATCGATACGGCTCATGATCCAGAGATAGCCATCCGAATCTCGATAACCGGCATCACCGGTCAAATAATAGCCCGGGTACCTGGACAGATAAGAATCTATAAAACGCTGATCATTATTCCAGAGTGTAGGTAAACAGGATGGCGGTAAAGGCAACTTGATGGCAATGTTACCCATTTCACCATCCGGCATATCTTCGCCATCTTCAGACAGAATATGCACATCGTAACCAGGCATCGCAACGGTTGGCGAGCCAGGTTTAATTTCCATCGGTTCTATCCCCATAGGATTGGCGGCAATAGCCCAGGCTGTCTCTGTCTGCCACCAGTGGTCTACTACGGGCTTGCCAAGTTTTTCCCTGGCCCAGTAAAGCGTATCCGGGTCACAGCGTTCCCCGGCCAGGAACAGTGCCTGTAAGCAATCGATGTTGTATTTTTTTAGATACTCACCTTCAGGGTCTTCTTTTTTTATGGCACGAAATGCTGTTGGCGCGGTGAATAAAACCTTAACATTGTTTTCGCTGATTACCCGCCAAAAAGCCCCTGGGTCCGGTGTGCCCACCGGTTTACCTTCATACATCACCGTTGTGCAGCCAGCCAGTAACGGTGCATAGACGATATAACTATGCCCCACAACCCAGCCAACGTCAGAAGCTGCCCAGTAGACATCGCCCGCTTCAACGTTATAGATATTTTTTTCAACCGGTACACACGCTGCAGGCGTAGTTTTTTCGATAGCCGATGCCCAATCAATATCACGTCCATCGATCAGAACTGCTGTTGCCTGGGGTCGAGCATAAATAACACAATTGGAAGGCTTGTGTGTAGACAGTTCAATTGCCTCATCTAAAAGCGGTTTATATTCAACCACCCTGTTAGGTTCGATGCCGCATGAAGCACTGACGATGACTTTTGGCTGGGCATCATTGATGCGGGTAGCCAGTTCGTTAGAGGCGAAACCACCAAACACAACCGAATGAACAGCACCAAGTCGCGCAGAGGCCAGCATGGCTATCACGGCTTCGGGAATCATCGGCATATAGATCAGTACGCGATCACCTTTAGTGACGCCCTGGTCCCTGAGAACACCAGCAAACAGTGCTACAGATTCAGTTAATTCTGAATAAGAATAAGTCTTTTTAGAATTGGTTAGCGGCGAATCATAAATCTAGGCCGCTCGCTCACCCTGGCCGTTGGCAACATGTCGATCAAGCGCGTTGTAACAGGTATTCAACTGACCGCCAACAAACCACCTGGGAACTGGCTTTGCATCTTGCTCTAATACTTTTTGCCAGGGCTTATCCCAGTCAATGGCTTGAGCCGCCTCTGCCCAAAAACTTTCCGGATCTTTTAGAGATCTCTCATATATGGATTGGTAACTGGTCATAGCATTCCCCGTGAAAAACTACAGAAGAGCTTAGACCAAAGTGTCGACACTTTATAGATATTTTAGAAATTTAATTCATTAAAACGCCTAATTAATCTAAATATGTCGACATTATAGGATTTTAAAGATTTTTGGGTTTAATTTACTCTTGGTTTTTTCCGCAGCAGTAAACGGCAGATTATGAAATTTCAACCAGCGTATGCCCCTGATGCTGTCCAGCAAGCATTTTCTCAATCACTTCGGGCAGACCTGACAAGCTGACACGCTCAGTCATATCATGCAGATTTGATGGTTTCCATTCATTAGCCATTTTCTGCCAGAGCTGTTTTCTCGTCACCATCGGGCAGCTCTGGGAATCAATACCGATCAGTGAAACTCCGCGCAGAATAAAAGGAAACACGGTCAGGGAGAGCTTTGGCGAAGCCACCATACCAAAGCAGGCGACCACGCCAAGTGGCTGAGTTGACTGTATGGCGGCTGCCAGTACATCACCACCAACCGCATCAACAACACCAGCCCAGCGTGGTTTCGATAAGGGCTTGCTGTTGGCTTCAATAAATTCGCTGCGATCCAAAACAGAATCAGCGCCCAGACCTTCAAGGTAAGCTTTTGCAGAGGCCTTTCCTGTCAATGCACAAACCCGATATCCAAGCTTAGCCAACATACTCACAGCAAGACTGCCAACACCACCGGTAGCCCCGGTCACCAGTATTTCACCATCAGATGGTGACAGCTTTTCAGCCAGCGCATTGATTGACTGGGCTGCAGTAAGTCCAGCCGTTCCGAGCATCATGCTTTCTTCAAGGCTCAGGCCATCTGGCAGAGGTACAGCCCAATCCACCGGTACCCTGATATATTCAGCGAAACCGCCATCGGTATTCATACCCAGGTCATAACTGGTGACAATAACTTTGTCTCCATTTTGAAATGTAGCACTGTCATCTTTTACTACAGTACCTGCAGCATCAATACCCGGAGTATGAGGATAGGAACGAGTAACACCCTTGTTACCACTGGCTGATAATGCATCTTTGAAATTTAATGACGAACAACATACCTTGACCAGCAACTCGCCCTCAGGCAAATCATCAAGTGTTTTTTCCTTGATAGACATCTGGAACTTGTCATCTGTTTCTTCAACAACCATGGCATTAAATTTTGTGGATTGCATGAATATATACTCCTTTGAAAGGGTTGTTGCTCTGTTAGTTTTTATTTAAGGACGGCCATTGAATATTAATGAGACATCAGTACGGGAATAATCATTGAAGATAAAATGGATCGGGTAACACCACCAAAAATTTTCTGCTGGAAAGAGGGTTTACCATACCCCCCCATAATAAGCAGATCGGTGCCGGTTTCAGCAATTTCATTCAGTATTACAGTGGCAATGTCATAAGTACCCTGAAGGACTCTTCTAACAGTCACTTGCACACCATGGTTATGCAAATGTTCAACAAAACCTTCAACAATAGCGGTAGGTAAATTTGCCCGTGTCTTGTCATTTTCAACGATTAACAGCACAACCTCACTGGCATTTTGAAGGACAGGAATAGCATTATGTACAGCTCGACATGCTGCTGCAGTTCCATCCCAGCTAATCATGACCCGCTCACCAGGACATTTCTCGGTGCCAATATAAGGCATAAAAAGTATTGGACGGCCACTTTTCAATAAAATGGTTTCAGATAACTGCGTTAGCCTGGAGTAGTTTTCATGGTCCGGGTTAGGCTGTCTGAGAATAAGCAGGTCGTAATTATGCGAGTAGTGCGCCATCTTGACGGTACTCTCGTCTGCATTACCGGCGATTATGATACTTTTTGCGGCAACCCCTTCACGCAATGCCTGGTCGGTAAACTCACCAACAAGTTTCTCAGCCATTTCCTGGGACATGCGACGGCGCACCATGGAACTGTCAGTTTTAACCTTTCTGGGCTTCATGGTTGCCAAGGCAACTCCTGTCAGGCTGGCATCATGTTGTTTGGCCAATTTAAAACCACTTTTAACACGTGTGTCGTTGGTTGTTCCATCATCTAGAAAAACAAGAATATCCTGGTAAGGCACGTTAGTTTCCTCTTAATAATGCAGTAACCCAAAAATATCATTTCTCCACACTGTCGAAATGACAAAAGTTAATTTGACATCAAAACCGGTGTAATCATTGATGAAAGAAGGTTTGTCGTCACAGTACCAAAAACTTTTTGTTTTAATGTAGGTGTACCATGACCTCCCATGATGAGCAAATCAATGTTATGTTCACTGACCTGATTTTGAATAACAGCGGAAACCGAGTTATCACCAGGATTTACCTTTCTCATGCATGCTTTAATTTCATGGTGTTGCAAATGTTTAACCAGACTTTCCACTAGCACTTCCTGTTTTTCTGTCTGTTGTTTTTTACTCTCTACAACCAGAATACAAACATCTTTTGCTTTGCGAAGTAATGGTATTGCATCATGAACCGAACGGCTTACAGAAGGTGTTCCATCCCAGGCAATTAATACCCTTTGCACGGGTGTTTTGCTGCTGCCTGTATAAGGCATGAAATAAACGGGACGCCCGCCTAACAATAAAACCTGTTTGGCTAATTCCTGCATACGCAAATAATTGTCTCTGGCAGGATTGGGCTGGCGAAGGATTACCAGGTCATAATTACGTGCATAGTGGGCAAATTTCACAGCACTAGCCGTAGAGTCTCCATAGATGGTCAGTGCTGAGGCCTCTAACCTCGCGTCACTGGCGACTGTAGAGAAATGATCAAGCGTTTTTTCAGCCATCCGCTGCCCCATGCGAGCGACAGCTTTTTCATCAGCGGCCGGTGCATGAACGGGTTTCATGGAAGCTAACACGGCGCCTGTCAGGTTGGCACCATGACGAATGGCCAGCTCTACAGCAGAATTGACCCTGTCATGGTTTGACTTGCCGTCATCGAGAAAGACAAGAATATCCTTGATCATTTAGATAGCGAGATACTCGTGACGTAATTCCTCATTGTTCAAGACTTCTTCGGCAGTGCCATCAAAAACAATGTTACCCATATCCAGAATCAAAGCTCTGTCAGCCAGTCTCAATGCGGCAACAGCATTTTGTTCAACGATAATCGTGGTAATGCCATACTGCTTGATACTGTCAACAATGTTGGCAATTTCCTGAACGATAACAGGTGCCAGCCCTTCATAAGGCTCATCAAGTAATAGTAGTTTGATATCACGTGCCAGTGCGCGTGCCACCGCAAGCATTTGCTGCTCACCACCAGACAAGGTTGTACCCATTTGGTTACGGCGTTCTGCCAGTCTTGGAAAGTGTTCGTAGATACGATCAATGGTCCAGCCCACTGGCGGTGCTATCTGGGCAAGTTCCAGGTTTTCCTGAACAGTTAGTCCGGGGATAATACGACGATCTTCGGGAACCAGCCCCACACCAGCCTGTGCTGCCTCATGTGAGGCCATTTTGTGTAATGGTTTGTGATCAAGCCAGATTTCACCATGTGTCACCTGTGGTGCATCGACACGCGCAATAGAGCGAAGAGTAGATGTTTTACCTGCCCCATTTCGACCCAGCAAGGCAACCACTTCACCTTCACGAATATCAAAATTCACACCCTGTACGATATAACTTTCACCATAGTAGGCATGCATATCCCAGCAGGAAAAAAAGGAAGGTGCAGAACCCAGGTTTTCAACTTTTTCTACTCTGTCTTTGACATTAATGTCACCCAGCATCGGATCACTCATCGTCTGCCTCCTCACCTAAATAAGCTTCTTTAACTTTTGCGCTGTTTCGAATTTCTTCCGGTGTACCGGTTTCAATGATTCTGCCCTGGGCTAATACACTGATTCGATCAGCCAGACTAAATACCACATGCATATCATGCTCGATGATAATCTTGGTCATACCACGCTCTTTAATCTTCTGAAGCAATTCGATAGTGCGGTTTGTATCATGGCGAGCCATACCGGCCGTGGGTTCATCAAGCAACAGCAACGCGGGGTCCTGAATCAAACCCATAGCCAGTTCCAGGCGACGCTTGTCACCGCGTGAAATACTACCCGCATGCTGGTCAGAAAAACGATCCAGACCGACATCAGCCAAGGCACTCAATGCACGCTCGCGTATCTCTTTTTCATCATCCATGGTACTGAAAGGATTAAACTTGAATGTACCATCTCGCTTGGCCAGTGCCGGTATCATAGCGTTCTCAAGCAATGACAGATCAGGAAAAATTTCGGGTGTCTGGAATACCCTCACCATACCTGCATGGTTAATATCGTGTGGTTCCATACCAATCATGTTGCGACCATTGAATGTTACGGATCCGGTATCGGGTATCAGTCGGCCAATACAGCAATTCAACAGGGTTGATTTACCGGCACCGTTAGGGCCAATAATGGCATGGGTGACACCCTCCTCAATTTGAAGATTGATGTCAGAAAGCGCATGCAAACCACCAAAGGTTTTGTTGACGTTACTGATTTCGAGAATATTACTCATGATTTCTCTCCTTCAGTTTTTTCAGAACCCCCGGAAACAACATCATCTTTGATAACATCATCCGAAGCCTCTTCCTTGCGAAACAGTTTGCTTATCTTGCCAAAGCCTTCCATAACACCACCCGGTAAGAAAATCACAACAATCATGAAGAGCACACCCAGTGTCAGGTGCCAGCCTTCACCTGTGAACGGTTGTACAATCACAACCATAACTGTCTGAAGTCCTTCGGGAAGGAAACTGAACAGTTCGTGCAATGCAGATTCATTCAGTGCAGAGAAAATATTTTCAAAGTACTTAATAATACCCACACCCAGCAGTGGCCCGATAAGCGTTCCCATTCCACCCAGAATGGTCATCAACACCACTTCACCCGAAGCTGTCCACTGCATACGTTCAGCACCTGCCAATGGATCAGTCACCGCCATCAAGCCACCGGCAAGACCGGCAAACATACCGGAAATAACAAAAGCTGATAGAAGATAAGGACGGGTATTGAAACCAGTATATTTCATGCGCGTCTGGTTAGACTTGATTGCTCTCAGTTTCATCCCATAGGGCGACCTGAAAATTTTCAGTGAAATATAGAATCCAATAATTAATACAATCGCGCAGAAATAAAAACCACTGTAACCACTCATCGAGATACCAAACAAATTGGTTGATGGCAGTGAATCGGTGACAGGAACACCGAACAAACCATCTATCACACGGGCATCATTATGTGTCAGCTGCAGCCCGGTTTCTCCGTTAGTGATAGGAGTCAATACTGAATAGGCCAGACTGTAGGACATCTGCGCGAAAGCCAGAGTCAAAATCGAGAAATAAATCCCGGAACGACGCAAACTAATAAATCCAATTGCCAGTGCGAACAGTCCTGCCAGAACAGTACTGAAAATGATGGCCGGAAGTACATTCATAGTCAGCAGTTTGAAACTCCAGACAGCAGTATAGGATCCCACTCCCAAAAAGGCCGCGTGGCCAAAAGACAGATAGCCAGTCAGACCAAACAGAATATTAAAGCCAATGGCAAACAAACCAAAGATGGCAAATTTCTGTAACAGATCAGGATAGCCAGCACCGATCGGCTCTAACCAGATTGGAGCAGTCAGAACAACAGCGGCGAAGATCACCATCACCGCAAGATTACTTTTTAATAAACCTTTCATGTCATCAGTCCTCCATTACGCCTTCGCGACCCAAAAGGCCTCTGGGACGAACAAGCAGCACGATAACGGCAACCAGGTAAATGATAATCTGATCAATACCCGGCAGGATCTGTTTCACTTCATTCATGGATGCAAACGACTGCAAAATACCAAGCAGGAATCCTGCGAGCACAGCACCTTCCAGCGAGCCCATACCACCAACAACCACGACAACGAATGAAAGCACCAGGAAATCCATGCCCATATGATAATCCGGAGGCAGAATCGGCGTATACATGACACCGGCAAGTCCGGCAACGACTGCGGCCAGTCCAAAGACAATGGTAAAACGCCGCTGCACGTTAATGCCTAGCAATCCGACTGTTTCGCGGTCAGCCATACCGGCTCGTACAACCATGCCAAACGTGGTAAAGCGCAGAAAAGCAAATACACCAAAAATTATGATTCCTGCAAAAACGAGATAGATCAGTCGCCAGTAAGGATAGACCAGGGACTCTGAAAGACCTAGCCAGGTACCCACAGGGGCACTACCCGAGACGATTTCCGGTGCGGGCGTTGGAATTGGGTTCGCACCGAAAAAGGATTTAACGATCTCCTGAATCACAATGGCAAGACCAAAAGTGACGAGGATCTGTTCAGCGTGAGAACGCTTGTAAAAATGTTTTATCAGACCACGTTCAATCACTACACCAATCAGTAACATGATAGGTATCGAGACAAGTATCGATATTGGCACTGAGTAATCGATTATTGCAGAACCAAAATCCCCCCACCATATTTCCAGGTAAGGAACTTCTTTGTACGCCTCAAAAAAGGTGATGCTTTCATCTCTGACGCGTTCAGAAATGGTGAGTACCTGCTGAACAGAAACAGCACAGAAAGCACCCAGCATAAATAATGCACCATGGGCAAAGTTAACGACACCCAGTGTGCCGAATGTCAATGTCAGCCCGAGAGCAATCAGCGCATAAGCGCCACCCTTGTCCAGACCGTTTAGAATTTGTATTAGAATCTCATCCATAGCAGCGACTTTTAAAAGGTTTATACACAATGATGCCGGCTACCCGTGAACGGGCAGCCGGCAGTTCAGCGTTTCAAAAAATTAAGCGTTACAGCTTCCGAGGGTACCTTTGTAACCTTCCATATCTGCAGCATACTCAACTTTTGAGCGTGGTGTAACTTCAACAATCTTCAGCAGGTCAAACTGTGAAGATGGGTTTTCATTACCTTTCACAACCAGAACGTCTTTAAATGCCTGGTGGTCTTCAGCACGATATTCGGTTGGACCATTGCCCATTCCATCGAACTTGTGACCTTCAAGTGTTTCAATGACACCACATGGGTTGAAAGTACCGGCGCGTTCACAGGCATCTGCATATTGCAGAGTCTGTACATAACAAGTATGAGCAGCCTGTGATGGTGGGAAACCATACTCCTCACCAAATGATTTAACGAATGCCTGGGAACCCTCGTCCTGCAGTGACCAGTTCCAGTTAGTTGAACCATAGATACCTTTGATATTTTCACCGGCACCCTGTGCCATCAGACGTGAGAACAGAGGCACAACGATCTGGAAGTCCTTACCATTAACCTGTTTATCTCGCAGACCAAACTGAACAGCCTGAGTCAGAGAGTTAACCATATCTTTACCATAATGGTTAAGTACCAGAACATCAGCACCGGAGTTTAGAACAGGCGTGATGTACTGAGAGAAGTCACCGGCACCCAATGGAGTGCGGACAGCTGCTTGTGTCTTCCAACCCAGTGCTTCAGTGTATTTCTTAATAGAACCTTCCTGTGACCAACCCCAAGTGTAGTCAGCAGTAAGATGGTATGCAGTACGGTCTTTACCGAATTCTTTTTCCAGGATGGGAGCAAGTGCAGCACCGGACATTTCAGTGTTGAAGAAATGACGGAAGCCATGTTTTTTCCTGTCTTTACCGGTTGTGTCATTGGAGTGAGTCAGACCCGCCATGAAGATAACGCCGGCTTCCTGACACAGACCCTGTACAGCAACAGCAACACCTGAGGAAGAACCACCAGTAATCATCAAGGCACCGTCTTTTTCGATCATACGTTTGGCTGATGCACGTGCAGCGTCAGATTTGGTCTGAGTGTCACCCGTTACATAGGCGACTTTTTTACCCAGAATACCGTTACCTTTAAGGGAAAGCGGCTTCATGGTATTCAGCATGCCACCATCACCTTCGCCGTTTAAGTGTTTTACGGCAAGTTTGTAGGCACGCAGTTCGTCAGCACCCTCGTCCGCATATGCACCAGTCTGTGGCACATTAAAACCCAAAGTAACAGTTGCCCCCTTTGGCTCATTGACAAAAGCGTTGGCATTTCTCACAAAGATCATCGGAGCAGCGCCAGCGGCAGCGGCAGCGATAGAGGCTTTCAGAAATCCACGACGCGAGAGTGTTCCAAATTTTTCATTATCAGACATTTAAACTGTCCCTCCTCGAAATGAAGTTATTTTATAAAACAAAAAATACAAAATCTGATCTTACACAATGCAAAATTAGATAATGTTCATGTGGAAACAACCAAAAAGTCATTTCCGCAATTCTTTCAGGCAAGCACACTTTCAACTGGCTCACCAAGGCTTTAGCTAAAGAAAATAATAATATTCAAAAAACTGAATGCTGGCTGATAGCTAAAATCTATTCTATTGTTTGACTGTCAGCATAATATTTATTCGCAAAACATCTCGGCAGGAAAAACAATCTCAATTTCTCCGAAGCCGGGATAAGCTAGTATTTTAGTACAGCTAAAATAAAAAATATCCATATTCTTAACCTAATTATCAATAAAACCGGGCCAAATTCCTAAAAGTGTGTAGAAACGAAACAAGGCCGGGTAAAAAGGGAACAGCTTGCACAATCAACTAGCGCGTATAAAAATTTTAACCGCCGGTATTTCCAGTTTGATACTGATGTTGGGAATCGCCAGATTTGCTTATACACCCATGTTGCCCATCATGCAGCAGCAGGCAGGGCTGGGGATTTCTGAAGGTGGCTGGCTGGCTGCGATCAACTACATCGGCTATTTTGGTGGAGCCATTCTCGCTTCTCAAATCAGCAACATGTTCGTTAAAGACAACCTTTACAGGGTTGGGTTGGTTGTTGCCGTGTTTTCAACCCTGATGATGGGCCTCACCGATAATTTCTGGATCTGGTCTGTTTCACGTTTTTTTGCCGGCTTCAGCAGTGCAGCAGGATTATTGATTGGTTCAGGACTTATCATGAACTGGCTTTTTCGCCATGAATTTCGCAGTGAACTGGGAATACATTTTGCCGGCCTTGGCCTCGGCATCGCATTTTGTTCTCTGCTGGTCGAGTTGACACTGGTTAATTTTAACTGGCAGGAACAATGGTACCTAATGACATTGATAGGTCTGCTGTTATTGATTCCCGCCTGGTTTTGGCTGCCAAGGCCTGAAAATGCCTCGATGACAATGACTGGAAAGTCTCTGGCAGACAATCCGCCCAGCCAGTCTTTTCTCAGAATATTCATGCTGGCCTATTTCTGTGCCGGAGTCGGCTACGTAGTCAGTGCCACATTCATCGTCGCCATTGTCGAGCAAATGCCTGCATTGGAAGGCAAAGGACAATGGACTTTTTTAGTAATTGGCCTGGCTGCAGCACCTGCTCCTATTCTATGGGATTACGCGGCTCGCTGGCTTGGTGATATCAATGCACTGATACTGGCTTACTTCCTAAAAGTCATAGCCCTTATCATACCTGTGCTCAATCCCGGTGAATATATGATTATGCTGAGTGCTGCGCTTTTTGGTGCCAGCTTCATGGGCATAGTCAGCCTGGTATTAAGCATGTCCGGGCGTTACTACCCCTCCCGGCCAGCCAAAATGATGGGCAAAATGACCATTGCCTATGGTGTTGCCCAGATTGTCGCCCCGGCAATTACCGGGGTGTCTCGCGGCTGACATGGAATTAACCGTTTCGGGACAACTGAAAGTTTATCAATGAGATAACGAGAAACCGTTTTGCCGCGCTGTTTCGCAATGGATTGCAATTCTGTTTTCAGCAAAGCTTCATCGACCTTAAACGCGGGTGCTTCGGTATTAGTTCCAGACGAATCCTTTTTATTTACCGATTCTGATTCAGGTTCTTTCTTCGCCAGCTGCTCTTGAAATAGCTTTTTCTGTTCGGCTATAAGCGCGCTGCGGTCAGCGTTAACCGCTACCCCGCAAACCTTGATGAAAATTTCCGGCTTTTCTTCAAGCACGTTTGCAACCTTTGACAGGTATTCCTGAAACTTGCTCTGCAGGTCAGTTTTATCAGCGTCAAAATAAACCGGATCCAGTTTAACCTGCATCGCATTACTGCCTACCGCATCGGCAACCACCAGCAAGGTACCGAAAGGAAACAACGCGGCAGCAAAATAGGTTTTCGCACCTGTTTTCAATGCAGAACCAAGTGCCTGGTTGATGATGTCACCGGGGTCAACTTTAAGTTCGTCGAATTTGCCGTTAACCGGGATACTGAGCTCGATGGTGTCATTCTTGTCTTTAAGCATCGACAGACCGGTTTCCAGTCCGCTATTTTGCTTGGCATCCAGTTTTTTCAGTTCTTCTGCAGTCAATGCACGAACATCGAGTTGATGCAATGTAAGCTCTGTTGTCGATTCCAGAACAGCATCCCTGGCCTTATAAGTTCCCTTGGCGATTAACGATCCCGAGTCAACCTCGTAGCCTAAACTTTTTTCCATGAAATAACTGTAAGGCAAGAGCGATAACGCATCGACATTGATGGTAAAATCGAAATCCCTGTTTTTATCAAACAGTGCGATCGAACCATTAACCTTAGCTTTTGCATCATCAATCTGGGCAATCAGTTCAAGCTGACTCGGCTTGGTACTTTTTGAATTTATTCCGGTTACCTTGAATTTATCGATCATGATTTTTTGAATAAATTTTTCCGGCAAACTTTGATCGATATAGTAGATAACACCAGCATCAACGGTTTCCACAGTTTCGATGGAAAATGCCGTCGCTTCTTCAGAAACCTGTTCACTGGCCTGCTTCGTTTCCTCCTCCTGCTGCGGTTTATTACCGGTTATCCTGTTAATCGCTCGCAGCACCGAAAAGAATATCCATTCGCCGGACTCATCCTTTAGCACAACATGCTGGACACCAGCCTGCGCTATACGGTTAATCGACAACCCTTCCTTACCGGAAAAAGCCAGATCTTCAAATAAAAGCTCATCATAATTTGCAAATCCGGGAAGATTTTCCGGGATATCACCGAGCTTCGGCAGGTTGCCTACTGACAACCCCTTGAGGGAGACATTTTGCGCTTTAACATCCTCCAGTGACGCCAGCACAACATCATCGAACCGGACCTGCTTGATTTCTATTAACCGTTCAACATCACCAGAGGCCATGATTGAAAAATCATCAAGCCTTAATTGACTGGCTGATTGGAGGCCCATGCTTTGATTATTTATCGCAACATTGACATCACCCTGCCAGTTCATTGTTTGATTAACCAGGTTAACTTGCTGTGTCGGCCTGGAGAGGTTAAGACCTGCATTAATCAACTTTCCCTGGGCAGCGGTTTCGAGCTGATCCGTCTTCTTGTCAACATTCAAACTACCCTGCCAGTCCAGGGATTGATTAACCAGGTTCAGATCCAGTGTTGGACTTGATAGCTTATGGCCTTCGTTTAATAATTTTCCATTAGCCGTAATTTCGAGCTGATTTGCATTCTGCTTAACATTCAAATCACCCTGCCAGTTGAGCATGGTGTTACTCAGACTGATATCCTTCTCCTGACTGTTAAATTGAAAATTTCCGGTAGTAAACTTTCCATTTAGCTGCGAAACAAGTTGTGTTTCAGAAGACAGGTTGACATCAATATCCCCCTGCCATGCAATTGTATCCGCCAGAACATCAAGCTTGTTTTCAAGCTTTAGATCAGCACCTGAAAGATTAAAGTCTCCATCAGCATTCACCTGAATGTGTTTGGCCTGATCTACAGTTAAATCCAGGCTGCCATCCCACTTCAGCTTTTCGGCAATTAGCGTCATGTCGGCCTCAGGCAGTTTTAACTGGCCCAGCAAAATATTGCCCTGTTGTTTGACCGAAATCTTGCCTGAAGTGAGCTGCTGCACATGCAAAGCAGTATCAATCGAAACAACTGCCTGCTTCGTAGAAGAACCGGTAACAAATGCAAGATAGGGTTCCAGGTCAAGCGACTGCAGTGACAGGGTACCCTTGAAGCCGGGCTCCTCAGAAAAAGGGGTAAGCTCCCCCTCCAGTTCAAGGGCTGCATTATCCAGCTCTCCCTGGAATTTCAACTGCGCTGCTCCGGTACCTGGCAAGCTGTCGAGCCCTTTCAGATTTAACGTTTTGATCAGGAGCTTTGAATTCAGGTTGGAATGTTTTAATAATACAGTGAAACTGGTCAAGGAAAGCTCCTGGATATTAAACGTCCAGGGCTCAGACTTTTCATCAGCCGGGCTTTTTTCTTCTGAAGCAATATTCTTCAGCAGAATACCACCAACGTGCTGTGCTTCAGGCTCCGACTGATCAATCGTTAATTCAACGCCTTCCAGCTTTATACGATTAATGACGACACGCCGGTCAAGCAGGTCCCATAATTTTGCTTTAAGCTCTAGCACCGGCAGCAATAAAGGCTCGTAGCCTGAACGCTTGATAACAACACCTTCCATTTTGAAATCTGCAGTAAAAATATTGAAATCAACATTTTCAACTGTGACTTCCTCTCCACCGTTGGCAAGCACCCATTTTTGAAACTGCTGCGAAATAATCAGCGGCAAAACCCAGAGAAAAATTACAAACAATAATGCTATGATCAATACAGACAATTGCCATTTGTAGTGTTTTGCTTTATCAATCAAGAAACTCATCAGAAGACTTTCCTTTTAAGACATTTACGCATTTCAAGCCTGAAACACATTTATATATGCTAAGCCCCATCAATGCAAAAAAGACAAAGGATATACGTCATAAATCACAAGCCCTTTCTCAGAGCAAAATGTGAAATAATGACACTAAATCTGTAAGATTATATCAATGACACAGGCTAGAATTTCATGTTGATCACTGACTGAACCAAACACCTCTTCTGCGTTCAAACCGTAAGTCACTTTATTAAATATAATTATTTTTCATTTTTTTCCCAATTCATGGAGAGATTATTTACATGTCCATAGACCTTAAAGCATTGTTTGATGCAGAACCAAAATCACCGGTTTACGTTGCAATTAACCGGGTTCTTATCAAAAATGACCCCAACCTGATGAGCATGATGAAACAGGCCAGTTCCAAGATGTGCCTGACAACAGCTTTGACACCGGGCTTCAAAGGGTTTGACTTGATGAAACAACTGGGCTCCTGCCCGATGGGTATGCGCTGGGGGGCAAGCAGTGATATGGGCGATCAACTCTCCCATATCTGGATCGACCAGTTTACCTATTGGGACAGTTGGCAGGCACATGAAGATTTCCATGAAACTTTTGAAGATGTTGTTGTCGACACCTGTGCCAAATGTGGTGAAGTTTTATTGGAAGGCCCAGAGGAACCTGTTTTCCGTGTCGTTTACAGTGATCTGCCGAAGCTGATTTCCATGAATCAGTGGCTAAACATGAGCCAGGCTGGCGACACCAAAGGCTATGCAGTTGATTCCGGAAAAACGGTTACCGTAATGGCAACGCACAAAATCAAACCCGGCAAAGAACAGGAATTTGAAGAAGCCGAAATACAAACCATGTCGATGCTGAAAGAATCAACCGGCATGCTGGGTTTTCAGATTCTGAAACGCATTGGCCAATCAACACTCGGTAGCGGACATGCAACCGTTGAATCCATGCTGGAAGACCTTAAAGACAGCTCTGGTAGCAAACTCAAACGCACTGCTGAAGTCTGGGAAGGCTATACCTTACCCGCCGAATACCTGGTAATGGTTGAATGGGAATCGCTCGAAGCTGCCCAGGGCAATATGCCGCATGTCAACGTCAAGCCCGAGATTCTGTTTGTGCATGGCCCCAAGGTATTGGATAACTGTTTACAAGTGCCAACCGTTCGCATGGCTGACTCAATGTTTCGTGAACAGACTTACCGTGAAGTTTTAAACAAGACAAAAGATTAAGCTGACATGATATCAGCACTGGTCATACCATGGCTTATTGACTTACATGACTGCGGTAGAATACTGGTCAGATAACCAGTAAAAACTATATGGCGGTATGACCAGTTCGTCTTTGAAAATTGACGGCGTATCACCGGTGATCAGGTCCCTTAGCTGAGAGTATTCGAAATTTGCCCGGTTACCCAAATCTGACAGGTTCAGATACTGAGGCTTGGCATCGAAATTAGCCACGACAAGCACCTCTTCCCTAACACGCGCGGGGTTGTTTCTGACAAACACAAAAATATGTTCGTTTTCGACTTCAACCAGTTCACGATTGTTAAAATCAGCAAAAGCCGGAATTGTTTTTCTGGCAGCGATCATTTTCTGCAGCCCAGAAAAAATACGTTGTTCAATGGAGCCATGATTATGGCGCATCTCGGCTTTCTGCCAGTCAATTTTAGGACGATGGATCCAGCGAGTATCATTGGCCTTATTTTCATCTTCGAGATAGGAATCATCGTTCAATATGCCTATTTCATCACCATAGTAAAGTAACGGGATGCCACCAAATGACATGATCATACTATGCAATAGGATAATGATTTTAACCGAATCATCGATCATTTTCTGATCGTTGTCCCGGATCGCCACTTCAAGCCCTACCAGAGATGCTAAAGAACCGGAGATTCGTGCATCGCCGGTTTTAAGGTTTTGTCCAAACGGGACACCTTTGGCAATCGAACTGGGGTAATTACCGGTAAAATAATCCAGCAGGAAACGACGATGTGAAGCCGGTTCATAGCCAGCTGCCACAATGTCCACATCATCAAAGCCAAGCCCGATATCATCATGACAGCGTATGTAATTCAGCCAGGTAGCACGATTTAATTTATCTGGCAGACTCTTGATACCTTGCGTTAAAAGCCGGGTATTTTTTGTCGCGACGCTGTCCCAAAGTAACGACATAAAAGTTGCGTTGTAGGCAATTTCACATTCTTTGGCAATAACAGCATCTTCACCAAAATATTTAATAATTTCAGTCGGGTTAACAATTGCCTCGGCAATAAATACCACGCCTGGCGCAGTTACCTGGCAACAGTCTTTCATCAACTGCAGGATCAAGTGCGCTTCACGCTCATTTTGACTGATAGTACCAATTTTTTTCCAGAGAAAGGCAACCGCATCCAGTCGGATAACATCTGCCCCCTGGTTGGCCCAGAACAGAATGATATCCACCATCTCGATAAACACTTCCGGGTTACTGTAGTTCAGGTCCCACTGGTAATTATTGAAAACCGTCATTACCCAACGGTTCATGGTTTCATCGTAGGTAAAGTTGCCGGGCGAAGTTTCGGGAAAAACTTCCGGCATGGTTTCTTCAAACATATCCGGTATATCGCGATCAGGGAACGTATAGAAATACTTCTGGTATTTTTCATCGCCCTGTTTTGCATTCAACGCCCATTCATGCTGATCTGAAGTATGATTAACGACAACATCCAGTGTCATCAGCATATCGCGTTTGCGCAGGTGTTCTGAAAGCTCCTTCAGATCCTGCAGTGAACCAAAACGTTCATCGATATCCTTGAAGTCACTGATCGCATAACCACCATCACTGGCCCCCTCCGGACACTTCATCATTGGCATGATATGCAGCATATTCACACCCAGTTCCTGCAGATATGAACAGTGATTTTGCAACCCTTTAAGGTCTTTGGAAAAACCATCTGCATATAAAGCCATTGCTACCCATTTCTGCTGAAGGAACCAGTTATGATCAAATTCCCGCTGTATATCCAGGTCTTCAAGATCGTCATCGCGTTCAATGTATCGGCTCGCCAACACTTCTACAAGCTTGACCATTTGCTTCAAAAAATCAGGGTGGTTGCCATACAGGTGCATAAACAGCGAATGAATGGCATAAAAATTTGCGCCCAACCGTGTATAAAAACGCAACAGGTTACGTTTGCGGATTTCCGGTTTTATTTCATCCAAAATCTGGTTTAAGAGGGAGTGGGATACCTGTTCATACATAGCCGTTTAACTCAAATCTCAAATAATTTCCCACATTTTCAGAAAATCGATATAAAAGTTTTTATCATTAACAGTAGCACCCCTGTTTTGCACTATGGCCGAGGCAAACTGCTGAGCTCTTTCGATAGTATCGGCCAAAGGCCAATTGTTTTTCAATCCTAAAATAATTATCGAGGCAAATGCATCACCGGCACCGACAGTATCCTTAATCTCCAGGTTAGCGATCGGCTCTACCTTGAAATGTTCGTTATCAGAAGTTAACAGTTCAGCCCCTTCGGAGCCATGGGTAAGCACGACACCCTGTAAATCATAGTGATTAATAAAATCTGCCAAATGATTTTTTATCTCAAGGTCAGAGGGATAAAGCAGATGCAATTCATCTGTATTAAGCTTCACCCAGTCTGCGTAAACCAATATCTCATCCAGCGTTTTGCTATTCCACCAGGGTGGCCTGAGGTTTACATCTATAAACACAAGTGCCGGCTTGTTTTGAATCAGTTGTTTTAAAGCCCCGGCAGATTCACTGTTACGCAAAGCCAGACTGCCATGATAAAGCAAGTCACAGCCATCAATAATTGAAACAGGCTCAATGTTATCGTAGGCACAGGGCTCAACAATATCGTAAACTGGCTCGCCGTTGACCAATTCAATTTTAACTGTGCCGGTAGGCAGTGCTTCATCTGTCTGCAACGCCAGCGTATCCATTCCCCAGTCAAGCATGGTTTTTCGAATCTGAATACCTTCAGGATCATTGCCTACCCGACTGATAAAAAAAGGCGCCTGGTCGAATGCCTGCAAATGCCAGGCTACATTAAAGGGCGCTCCCCCCAATACCTGACTTCCATCTGGAAAGATATCAAACAGGACTTCACCGAAAACACACAATTTATTAATCATAAACTCAAGCTTAGCCTATTCAGTAAATATCCAATCCTCGGTATGAGGATAGTAATGCACCACGCCTTCAAGAATTCCGGCGCTGTAATTGCCATTCATGTCATGAAAATTACCTTTGGCAATATAAAGTCTGTCAGCATATCCATTTTCATCAGCCAGCAACGTAGCCAGTTGACGAATGTCCGGCTGGCTGTTCGCAACCAGCACAGCAGAAATAGGGCTGGCCAGTACTTCAATATCATTACCACTGTCACCACAAAAAATCGTATTGCCATAGTCAAAACCCTGCATGTTCATCAGTGCTTCAATGGCATGGTACTT
>JARRJW010000016.1:0-10680 GCA_037388785.1 Gammaproteobacteria bacterium | reverse complement strand
ATTAGAGCCTACTCGCAAAGACTAACACCGCCTTTTTCTGGCCTGGTACAGATTGCCGAGTCCGCCCAGGGGCGGGCACTGACCATGGATGGTAAAGTCTGGGAATTTCAGTATTTACTCACTGCGCTGGACTCTGAAACACGAGCTGGCGATGATAAGCCCTATCGACGCAAATACGCCCATGCTGTTACCGTTGACCAGTCCGGCATCAAAAACCTGGTTGCCAACAACACTGATAATCATAAGGTTGATGAGCGAATTCTTGAGCTGGCAAAATTTGTTGCTGAAGCCAGTTTCCCATTTCCCTCGACCGATATCTATGAATACTGGCTGCTGGACCCTGATGATGATTCCCCTTTGGCGATGATATTTTCCTGTTCGGAACCCGAACAAATGGCAACTTTTCCGGAAAAAACTGAATGGACAGCCCTGCCAGCTGCAGTTATGCGTATCGAGCGTTCTGAAAGCGAACTTGAACGTGGCGATCCTCCGGTAAATTACCAGCTCGAACGTTTGATCGCTGACCGGGCAGGTTTCAAACCCCAGGCCCGGTGGTTCAAACGCCATGAAGATGAAAGCGATGTATTTCCGCCGTTGATGATAAAAGAGGACTGGCCTGAACAGAATCAATCAGATTTATGTCGGCGCTATATTCAAAGACAGGCTAGCCGCCTGCTTATGCTTAATAATTTAAATACTGATATCCGCAAGCAGCTCGAGGTTGCTGCCAAGCCTTATGCTTTTGAAGTCGAAAGGTTTTACCCTTTTTACCCTGAAATTGCTGATCAAAAACTGATGAACTCCGCTCTGGTTGAAGCACGACTGAGAAGAAACAGCAAAGAGGTCGATATATCTTCAGTTGAAAATCGTCGTGATGGTGTGCTTTACCAGTAGCGCCGAAGGATAATCAAAAACGACATTATAAATGCTAATCCGGTTTATATTCGTAGAGTTTGTTTGCCGGAATAACGCCTCTTACACCACCTTTGGGATTTTCAACATCGCCCTTGTAGCGTGGAATCACATGGATATGCAGATGTGGAATGGACTGCCCTGCCCATTTACCAATATTTATACCGACGTTATAGCCGTCCGGATTAAACTTTTCATCCACCATCTTTTTACCCTCGGCCACTAATGACCAAAGTTCATCGCGCTCTTCCTCGGTAATGTCGAAGTAATCAAAGAAATGGCGGTAAGGAATCACCAGAAAATGACCGTCGCTGGCGGGATGTTTATCGTAAGCAGCAAAACCATGCTTACCTTCTATCATAACGCGGCGCCCGGGTTTACTCCTACAAAAGCGACAATCTTCGCCTTCAGACAAAGTTGGAGCTTCAATTGTCATAGGATATCAGGGACAAAAATTAGAGATTCGCTCGAATAATCGAGGTTTTACAGGAACTGGATCGATCTAAAGTGGACCCAGGAAATTAGAACGACCGTGCGACAGATAAAGTCGCACGGCCGACAGGCTTATGGGCGCTTTGGAGTTGTGTATTCAACTTCTTTCTGGAAAGATTCCCAGATTGTGTCATAGCCAACATAACCCTTTTCATTTGCTTCTTTCTGACGAGTTGTCAAAAAACGGGATTTGCCTTCTGGAACTTTAGGTCTGGATTTTGGTTGTTCGCTCATAAATCACCTTTTACTTCGAAGTCATGATTGCCACTGCAAGAAAATGCAGCTAAAAACTATCACAACATCATTAATTTCAGTTTTGGAGGCTGGATTATATAGGAGTTTGTTGGGGGAAACCAGACGAATTAGACCATGCTAATTTTCTAACACAATCAATAAAATTTATACCACTTTTATTCCTGATTAATACGTTATTTTCCGTTAAAATCAGTCATTTAGTCGCAATAATATTTACAGGACACAGTCGCATGCCACAATACATTTTCGTTTACATCGGAGGCGAATACCCTTCAGATCCCGAAGAAGGCCAGAAACATTTTGAAAAATATCAACAATGGCTACATTCCCTGGGTAATGCCGTTATCAGCCCGGCAATTCCTTTCAAAGATACCCATACGGTGCAGACCGACGGTTCCACGGCTCCAGGTAGCCTGTCTGCTATGTCAGGAATGAGCATCATCAGTCTGGGCTCAATGCAAGAAGCCCTGGCCGCCGCACAGGCTTGTCCTTTCCTGGAAATCAATGGTGCCCTGGAAATTTCTGAAATGGTAGAAATGTCCCCTGAAAGTGGAAGCGAAAAACCCAATTAGCCCAATCAATGGACTTCGTCTGTTATACAGACTGGACAGCATTGCCAGAAAGTGCCGATGCCCTGTTTGATAAAGCCAGTGTAGAAAGTATTTTTTTCTCCCGCCCCTGGTTTGAAAACCTGGTAAATACCGTACTGGCTGAAAACCAGAAAATGCTTTTAGCCTGTGTGGTTGATAATGATAACGTCAGTGCAATTCTGCCACTGCGGCAAGACAGCGACGGCCAAATAGCACCCTTGACCCATCTTTATTCCTCGCTCTATACGCTGTTACTCTCCGATCCAGAGGATGAAAAAACCCTGCTATGCCTGGTAAATGGCCTCAATCAATTACCGACGACTGCCATCCAGTTCAATCCTGTAGCTGAACAGGATCCCAACATTGAACAACTTAAAACCATCATGCAACAACAGGGTTACCAGCAGCATGAAAATTTTCGTTTCTACAACTGGATACATCGGGTCAAAGGTGAAACTTTTGCACAATATATGGCTGACCGGCCTCCCCGGGTTAGAAATACCATAGCCAGAAAGCAACGCAAACTTGCACGCGAACATCGCTATGTAATTCGTCTATTTATCAATGACGACCTGAATTCGAATCTGGACCAGGCAATAGCCGATTATAAGAAGGTCTACCAGGCAAGCTGGAAAGCGAAAGAATTGTTCGACGGCTTTATTGAGGGACTGGCCAGGGCGCTGGCAAAACACGGCTGGTTAAGACTGGCGATTTTGTACATTGACGACAAGCCTGCCGCTGCACAGTTCTGGTTTGTGGTTCATGGCAAAGCCAGTATTTTCAAACTGGCTTATGATGAGGCCTGGAAGCAGTATTCCCCAGGTTCAATCCTTATTCACTACCTGATGCAACACGTAATTGAAGTCGATCAGGTAGATGAAATTGATTTCCTCACCGGTAATGACGCTTATAAACAGGATTGGATGTCAGAACGCCGTCAACGCAAAGCGGTTTATTTTGGCAAACCCCAAAGGGACCAAAATCATAGCGGAAAATTTTTCTCCTATCTAAAAAAACGGCTAACTAAGGCTTTCTGAATTATCAAAAGCCTTTGCCTTTAAATTAGTAGGGAAGTTATTCTGCGCAAGACAAATTATAATCTACCTGAATGACAGATCGTGGATAAAACATGCAAACTACTCTTTTCCAAAAACATATTTTTAAAGGCACACAGAAATTCGAAATCGTTGATGATACTGTCCATGTTCATCTGAAGGCACCTTTCAGACAGGAAGAATCGCTGACGGTCATGCTCACAGTACTCAACCCTGAACCCCTGATCAATAAATCCCTGCTGGAATTTACCAGCCGGGTCAACAATGAACCGCTGTTGTCTCTCTATCTGGCAAAGCCAAATCCGGAAGAATTCAACCAGTTCGTGAGCTTGCTGAAACAAAGAATTCAGGATGAATACAATGCTTTTGCCGGAATAAAGTCAGGCAACCCTTCTCCACTTGAGCATAACGTGTTTGAAGAGCCTCCAGAGTTTGATGATCCGGACCCGCAAAAACCAGCCCGGCAGAAACCTATCCGCGTTGAAGACCTTGAAGACTCGATACGCATGCTGTCTGAATATATTGGCACCGAGGAAATCCAACCGTTAATCACGGCACTTAAAGACCTTCAGGCCGAACCGGACAAGGATATTCACCTTTCAAAAGTCATTAACGAATTTAATGCACTGGGTGCCGGCCAGGGAGCTGTTTTAACCTATGCGCCGTATATTGGTATTTTGATGTCTGACGGAGCTGTCAGCGGATACTAAGCTGATCAGTCAGTGACTATCAGTGGGGTGGCTTATCTGGCCATTTTTCAGCAAAACTGGTCATGATATCGCGCACTTCCTGGGGCACATCCTGGGCATCCATCTGTCTTTTGCCGTCAGCAAAAAATCCAGGCAGATCGTATGGCAATCTACGCTCCATTTTCTCAAAAGTGCTTTTCATCAGCTCAGCTTCCAGCGAACGGGTAGCAGCAACACCTGAGTTAAGGTTTAACACACGCCATGGACGCCATGGATCACTCCTGTCCTCATCAATTTTTATTTCATCTGAGGCTGACTCAAGCACTTCGTCCATAAAGCGGCTCATGTTGGCCAACTCTTTCGGGTCGTTCAGTCCATTAACAATAATGGCAAAACTGTTAGCGGTACCCTGCAGATTCTCCATAACTGCATTTCGTCGAATAAACCATAGTGCCAGGCTTGCAAACAGGCGCGACAGATTATCCCTATGGTCGTGAATATCAAGATACCAAAGTTGTGATTCCAACCTGTCAACCAAATCCATGGCATAGTAAGCAATTTCAGAAATCTCCTCTGTATCCAGTTTTTTTGGCTGTTGCTCAAGGCTTGAAGCCAGCTCAAAAAAATCTGAAAATGCCGTGGCTAATGCGAGTGGGCCCTTTTCTTCATCCTGAATTTTTTGCGTTTTTTCATTTTCATCAATGACGCGTTTCATAATTTCCAGTGCCAGATTAGAAATGGCAGACATTTCAGTAGTCAGTAAACTCATAGCTCTATAATTCAGTTCCTATAACGATTTTGAAACTTTAACATTTTTCAGACAGCCAATAACATTAATAAAATAGTACTAAGTGAAAGACCAAACCTTACAACTCAAGCATTTTTGACTGCAGGTATATGGTAAAATTTGAAAATTATCTATCGAATTTTATAGAGGGTGGCAAAAATGGAACTCAAATTAGATCTTGATAAATTTGATGAATTACAAAGAATTCTTATTCATGAAATCGCTGAAACCACTATGATCAAACTTATGGAGAACGGACTGGAAGGTCAGCAGCTAGAGGATGCGACCGCGAGTGTAGTTTTCAGTCTCGCCAGCATCATAGATGATACGACAAGCATTGAGTCCGATGGTACAGAAGTTAAACCTTATTTAACCTTCCGTGGCGATGATGAAGATATCATTCATTGTGGTGAAAACTCTTACTTGTATGACCTGACAATGGCCTCAATGAAGAAATTGTTTCACTCAAAAAAATAATATTAAATAGGAACGATACGGTCCGGATCTATATCGATATCAGGCCCATTAACAACACGGGTTCCAGCCTCGATTTCTTCTTCCGTCGCATCTCTGACGGTAAGGATTTCGAGCTTGAATATCAGGTCTCGGCCACATAAAGGATTATTACCATCAACTGTCAGGGTCTTATCATCCATTCTGGTAACAATAAATTCCTTGGAGTCGCCATTTTCATTTTCCATCAGAATTTTCATACCAACTTCCCGATATTCTTCAGGGACATTTTCAATATGATCGGTAAAAACCAGGTTTTCATCTCGCGGACCGTAAATCTGGTTTCCATCTATCGGTATTTCAATGACTTCACCCTCAGCACGCCCTTCAAGCTCGGCAGTTACCTGGGTTGCCAGCACCTGGTCGGCACCATGTACATAACTCAAGGGGAATTCTACCGTCGATAGAATCTGACCCGTTTTTTCATCGAGTACTTTATAATTAAGCTCAACGAATTTGTTATCCTGTATTGTCTCTTTCATAAAAACTCACCCAGGCGACAATGAAAAGATTTGCTAAAGTTTAATTTAAATGAGCCTTAAAAAACCGAAGCACCATAGATTTTCGGCTCACCATCTTTATTATAACCAAGTACCATTCTACCCAACCATTCACCTTCTTTCTTGGTACTGCGAACCCTAAACAGGAAAGTCACGTGCTCGCCACGGCGAATAAAGCCAAGAAAATCATATTCTGAGGAAAGACTACGAGTAAGCTCACTTTTAGCAAACTGCTTGCCAAGTTCGACTTCATTCAGCCCCAGAAGCAGGTCATAAGAAAAATTACGAATAAATTTTCCATACTGTCCTTTGTTTGAATATTTGATCAGGTCTTCCCACCAGGGTATGCCCATTTCCATCAACTCTTCGTCAGTCTTGTCAATAATATTCATAAGTTGCTCTTAAATATTTAACCATCACACAAACAAAAAGAGGCCAATTTTAACATTGACCTCTTAAAATCCAACCAGAGACCCAGTAGGGTCTCTGACTGGTATTAAGCCTTGACTAGGCGCCTTTTGCTTTCAGCTCAGCCAATGCTTTATCTTCGATATCGCCAACCAGGTGATACAGTGGAGCTTTTTCCATTGTGTATTCACCAGTTTCTGGATCTCGACGTGAAACTGTCAGTACATGCCAGTTCTCGTCATCCAGTTTCATGGCGTCACCACGATAGTAGTAACCAGGCCAACGAGTTTCTTTACGGAACAGAGTGTGCTGCATCACAGACTCAGAAGCTAATGTACGATGCTTCAGTTCCCATGCACGAAGCAGTTCGTGAATGTTTTCAGCGGCAATCTTGTCCAGATCTTCTTCCAGAGTCTTAAGTTTCTTAAGACCAATGTGAAGCAGTTTCTCGTTAGTCATGTAGTTAACTGTTACACCACCAGCGTACTCATCCATCAGCTTCTGCAAGCGGTCAAGACCCTGACGTGGGTTGATGTAATTAGGGTTAACTGAACCGGCAACAACTTCGTTACGGTAGATTTTGTAATGTTCCATAGGTTTGTAGATCTCAGCCTTGCGACGATCGATCTGTTCCTGGGAAACACGGATACCTTCTGCTTTACCATCGTCGATATACTTACAGGCAGCTTTCGCAGCCAGACGACCTTCAGTGAAAGAACCTGAAGAGAACGCATGAGGTGTACCACCAACAGCATCACCAGCACCAAACAAACCTTCAACGGTAGTCATACGGTTGTAGCCCCAGAAGTACTCATCAGGTGAGATATCTTCAGGACCTGAACACCATGCACCACAACCGGTAGCATGTGAACCCATAACGTATGGCTCAGAAGTTGTCAGTTCAGGGTTTTCGTATTTTGGGTTTACATCAGTTGCAGCCCAAAGTACCGCCTGACCAACAGTCATACCCAGGAAGTTATGCCATCCAATCTCTTCAAGATGTGGATCCTGGAATGCTTCCATGGTAACCATGTGGATAGGACCTTTACCTGCAGCAACCTCATTGATGAATGCGTGGTTACGCAGACAGGTAGGAATTGGTCTGTGAGATACGTGAGACGCTTCAGTATCCAGGTAAGCTTTACCAACCATTTTTTCCAGAGCAGGGAACCATTTGGATTCGTACTCTTCACCATCACAGTTCTGAGTATAGGTTTTCAGATGCAGGAAGTATGCACCAACCGGGCCGTAACCATCTTTGAAACGGGCCAGTACGATACGGTTTTCCATCTGGGTCATTTTGGCACCAGCCTGAATCATCAGACCATAAGCAGAACCAGAAGACCAAGGAGCATACCAAACACGACCAGCACCCTCACCCACTGAACGTGGTTTGAAGATGTTAGAAGCACCACCGGCACCAACAATAACAGTTTTCGATTTAAAGACGTGATAATCACCAGTACGAACGTTGAAACCAACAGCACCAGCAACACGGTTTTCTTTGGAATCGTCCATCAACAGGTGGGTAACACAAATACGGTTATAAACTTTATCTGCAGATTTCTTCGCAGCAGCGGCAACCAACGGCTTGTAAGACTCACCGTGGATCATAATCTGCCAGCGACCTTCACGCAGGTAGGAACCATTCTTGGGGTTACGCATGATTGGCATGCCCCATTCTTCGAACTGGTGAACCGCTGAGTCAACATGGCGAGCCATGTCAAATACCAGGTCTTCACGAACCATACCCATCAAATCGATACGTGCATAGCGAACGTGATCTTCAGGGTTGTTTTCACCGAAGCGGGTACCCATGTAACAGTTAATTGCGTACAGACCCTGTGCAACAGCACCAGAACGGTCAATGTTAGCTTTTTCAGCAATGACAATCTTTTTGTCCTGACCCCAGTAACGGGCTTCCCAGGCTGCACCGGTACCACCAAGGCCTGCACCGGCAACCAGAATGTCAATGTTATCTTCTACAACAGTTTTGTAAGCCATTAGTAGTACACTCCCTCTTTCATTTCCAGACCATTGGACTCGAGAGTATGGATATCACCATCATCGAGACGAATGTATTTTGGTTCGTTGAACAGTAACTGGCTGTCACGCATTTCCTGAGAAGGAGCAGGTGCATCTTTCAGTTGAGGAATGTGCTCTCTCCATGGCTTCGTCGTAATTGGAGCCAGCAGATTGAGGTCGGTTTCGCCGTTACGTGATTTGATGCGCCAGGCAATTACACCTTTCTCTTCATCACGAATTACACGAACTGAGTGACCCAGTGGAGCAAAGTCAGCATAACCACGCACGTCAATCGCATGGTGAGGGCAGGCTTTAACACATGAATAGCATTCCCAGCACATGTTCGGTTCAATATTGTACGCACGACGGTAAGTCGGATCGATGTGCATGATGTCTGATGGGCAGATATCAACGCAATGTCCACAGCCGTCACAGCGTGTCATGTATACAAAAGTTGGCATATCGTTTCTCCTTACTTTTGTGAATTAATTAAAAGTGGCGTGGTTGTTCGCTTTTTATACCCAGACCCATGTTAGGTGGGTTGGTTCCCATGTATTCAGGGATATCCGGGTATCTTGCATGAATAGCAGGATCGTTCATTTCACCAACATCAGGAAGGTTTTCCTGAGAACCATCAAGCTTGGTAATGCGTTTCTGGAACGCAGCAGCTGGTTTAAAGAACATGTGTGCGAATTTGGACCAGATCACAGTACTGAACAGCGTAGTACTAGAAAGGATAAACAGTACGAAGAACAGCAGGTTCAAACCTGAGAGACCACCACCGGCCAGTGACCAGATCAGACCCCAGGTAACCATCATCAGCGCAGATACGATGAAAAGATCGGCTTTAGCCAACTGGTACCATTTGTGGCCTTCAGAAGATACATCAACACGAATGAAGAACCAGAACCAGTAACCACCGAATGCCAGGGAAGCAGCACCGAGGTGCCAAAGCGTACCCCAGATACCGGCATCTGAAGAAGTCGGATAACCGAATATAAGAACAGCCGTAGAAACGACAAATATAATGAAGCCATACATCGTGAAGATGTGAGAAAGTCTACGTTGCGGATTAGCAAACTCAGCAGAAGTCAAAACTTCGTTCAATAAAATAGATACAGCTACACCAGCTTTCTCGCCACCGCTTACAGTGCGTTTGGCATTCTTCTGTTGTTTTTTCGATGTTTCAAAAAAGTACTTGGCACTTTTTTTGTGGATCATATCGATAACGGTTCCAGCAATAACAAGCAAAATCATCAGGATTACATAACCCTGCATGACTCCAGCTGGAAAAAGTTCACTAAATGGATTAGTCATTTTCCTCTCCTAAAAGGTTCTTCTACGGCGGAGCGCATTCTAATGACATGTATTAGCAGAAACTAATCAAGATTCTTTTGTTCACCATTATTTTTTTATATGGGGCCCAAATTCCCTTTATTATGCAAATAAGAATCATTATTGTTTTAGCCTGATTTCTCACACGCCTCTAAATAAATGTACACAGTTCTAATGAAAGTGATCTATTAATATAGCAGAGCCTTACCCTTACGACTTTAATGAGTGAAAAAGATGAAAAAACATAACAACCTGATAACAGATTGATTTTTTTGACTTATTTCAGTGAACTGTTATTTTAAATCCAATAAACCTTAATAATTGAATATAAATATGTATTACCTGTTTATCGTGGCCGGTTTATACGCATTTTGGCTTTTACTTTCGGGTCAATTCATTTTATTGCCGCTCATGCTTGGAGGAATGTCTGTTCTTACAGTTGTTTTTATACTGAAAAAAATGGACAAGGTTGACGGCGAGCCCATCACGCTATTACCTGGATTGAATTTTTTTCGTTACCTGGGATGGTTATCCTGGCAGGTCGTAATATCAAACCTTGACGTGGCAAAGCGTATCTGGGACCCGAATTTACCGATTGAGCCATGCTGGCAGAAACTTGATACGCAGGTGAAGACCCCGCTGGAAAAAACCCTTTACGCCAATTCCATTACCCTTACCCCAGGCACACTTACCACCGATGTCAATAAGGATCATTTTATGATCCACAGCCTGACCCCAGAAGGCATAAAAAACCTGCGAAAAGGGGAAATGCAGCGCCGAATTCTGGATCTGGATCTTTAACCTTGTTAACTGCCGCCATCACAGCGATCATTATTACCATGATCATGGCACTGATCAGAGCCTTTCTTGGCCCCTCCGAATACGATCGTATGCTTGCAGCCAATGCATTCGGCACAAAAACCGTGCTGCTGATTGCCCTCGCCGGCTATGCATTATCCTGGCATAGTTTTCTGGATGTAGCCCTTTTGTACGCCATGGTGAATTTCATCGGTACCGTGGCAGTCATGCGCTTTTTTGAGCTGAGAGCTTTAACTGAAACAAATGCGAAAGAAGAAAATTCATCATGAATGTCTTGATTGACTGGATCAGCGGCATTTT
>JARRJW010000015.1:0-14038 GCA_037388785.1 Gammaproteobacteria bacterium | reverse complement strand
CTGCTTCGGTAAATGGCATGGTAGAAGCAATACGACAGCAATTAGCTGGAGGACAATCCTATGTCGTTGTTGGCCTGTCAATGGGAGGCATGATCGCATTGCAATGGGCCAAAAATCACCCTCAGGAAGTACAGACAGTTATCTGCATTAATTCAAGCAATGCAGCATTTTCTGCCTTTTACGAAAGACTCAGACCTGAAAAGTACTTGAGCATAATAACCGCCTTGCTTCAGAAACCTGCTAAACGTGAACTGAATATTATGAAGTTGGTTTCAAATCATCCAGTTCAACATCAGAAATTGGAAAACTGGATTAATTATGCACAGCAATTTCCCACCAGCCCATTAAATTTTGTAAGACAGCTTTGGGCGGCCAGTCGCTTTAAAATGGAAAATGCACCGAACTGCAAATTACTGTTCATTACTTCGGAAAAGGATCAGCTGGTAAACAGCAAATCTCAGTCCGCCATGGCAAGGCAATGGCATGCCAGGGAAATCATCAACCAGGTGGACGGACATGATATTGCTCTGGATAACCCGGAATGGTTATGCCAGACAATAACAAGATATCTGCACAATACCGATTAAGGAATCAGTGGGTTACTGCAGCATTGAAGGCGGCATTTTTGCCGTTCACAATGGGATAAAGATTTTCGGTTTCATCCTGCAGGCGTCTTAATACCAGGTCAAACATTTCTGAAGACTCCTGAACGAATGATTCATAGTCTTTAATGCGCAGCTGGTTATTCTTGCACCACTTTTTAGTGTAGGCACTGAAAATCTGTTTGATTTCATGGGAGCCATCCATGAAGTGATCGAGAATTTTGCTTTCATGCTCATCAGAGTCGACCAGTAATTTGGCGAACATACCTGATTCAGTATGTTTGAGGTGGTGATTAACCGAATCAATATACCGGTAGAACAGTTCACAGGTCACGCCTGAGTCGCACAATTGCCTGTCACTGATCAACAGTGTAATTGCATTGCTCAACTCGGTGATATTGTGCACACCTGTATGAAGTTTATTGACTTGGGCCATTTCTACCTCCATGTCTGAAAGAATAGTTTTAAATATAATTTTTGTTTAATTAGGTATTACTTCTTTTGATAAATAGTAGTTTAACCTCTCCATACTGCAAGTAATTTAAATCCTTTTTTTCAGGCAATGCCTTTTTTCTATTTCCGGGGACAAATTAAGTTCTTCGACAAATGATAGAAACTTCGCTTAGTCAGTTAACAAATGTCATTTCATACTGAATAAGGCTTTTATAACATTCCATCTAAGTTTACGACTTCGATTCCTGCAAATTTGTCGGTTAGATACTATGTTTATCTGAGAAACTTTTAACAGGACTCTGCATCTAATAAAAAAATTAACTATAAAACAAGGAGGTTTACCATGGCTAAGACCGTTGTCATTATTGGTGGTGTCGCTGGAGGAGCATCATGTGCTGCCCGCTTGAGAAGACAGGATGAATGGGCAGAAATCATCATGTTTGAAAAGGGCCCGTTTGTTTCTTTTGCAAATTGCGGCCTGCCCTATTACATCGGTAACATCATAAAAAAAGAAGAAGACCTGCTGGTTGCCGACACTACCCTGTTCAAGGAACGCTTTAACATCGATGCCAGGGTACTGGAAGAAGTTGTTGCCATCGACCGTGACAAGAAAACCGTCACTGTTCAAAAAGTCTCAACAGGTGAGAAATATCAACAGGCATATGATGACCTGGTACTATCACCCGGTGCGAAACCCATTGTTCCACCGCTGCCTGGTAAAGACCTGTCAGGTATCTTTGCACTGCGCAATGTTCCGGACAGTAACCATATCAAGACCTGGATAGATCAGCATAATGTCGCCCGGGCCGTTGTTGTCGGCGCAGGTTTTATTGGTCTTGAAATGGCAGAAAATCTCACCCACCGCGGTATTAAGGTCATTCTGATTGATCTGGCTGACCAGGTAATGCCTGTTCTCGATGCCGAAATGACTTCTCCACTGGTCCAGGAAATGGAAAAACAGGGTATTTCCATTGTACTGAATGACAGTGTCAAAAAATTTGAGCGCACAGAACAAGGGTTGAAAGTCAGCACAACGGCTGGCCGAAAGCTGTTTACCGATATGGTGATACTGGCGATTGGCGTGGCACCTGATACTGGCCTGGCAAAAGATGCCGGCATTGAAACGACTGATCGAGGGCATATCGTAGTTGATGAACACATGCGCACTTCGGATGAAAATATATACGCCGCCGGTGATGCCGTGCAGGTTCACAATGTCATAAACGGTGAAAAATGTGTGTTACCGCTCGCTGGCCCAGCCAATCGCCAGGGCCGTATTATTGCCGATGTCATTTCCGGACATCCGCGCAAATTTCGCGGTGTGCAGGGTACTTCAGTTTGCGGTCTGTTCGAAGTGACCATTGCCGCTACCGGACTTACGGAAAAACTGCTGAAACAGTCCGATACCGCTTATAACGCTATTTATGCCCATCCCAACAATCATGTCGGCTACTACCCGGGAGCCTCTTCAATCAATATGAAGCTGTTGTTTGAGAGCGAAACCGGCAGAATACTTGGAGCACAGGCTACCGGCAAAGCCGGTGTTGAACGTCGTATCGACGTGATAGCCATGGCCATACAAAACGGTGCCACCGTCTATGACATTGAAGAAGCCGAACTCTGCTATGCACCGCAGTATGGTGCAGCCAAGGACCCGGTGAATATCCTTGGCATGATTGGCTCCAACGTTATGCGTGGTGACCTGAAAATTACCCCCTGGGATGAAATTGGGCAAAATAATGCCGTGATTCTGGATGTACGCACCTACAACGAGGTCTCGATTGCGCCAATCAAAAACGCAGCTGCGTTAAATATACCCCTGGACGAGTTACGGGAACGGTTGGATGAACTTCCGAAAGACCGCTCAATTCATGTCAGCTGTGCGGTCGGTGCCCGGGCCAATAACGCGGTCAGGCTGCTCAATCATCATGGCTTCGACGCATCTATATTACCCGGAGGCATACTGACACTCGACTGCCTGAATGCCTGTAGTGTCGAGGGCTGTCAATCCACTGTCGCCGTGCAGAAAGAAGCTGATCCACTGACCGAACTTCATGATTCTGAAAGCCCGATCTCTTCACTGCCATTATGGCTCTTGAAAGATTTGAAGGCTCAGTCGGTACTGCGCGAGTATCGCCTGGAGCGTGGAGAGAGTGTCATTCTCAAGGGACGCGTTGCCAATGAAATCATTCTACTGGGTCGTGGTGAAGTTGATGTGATTGAACTTGACCAGATCAAAACACACCTGTCATCAACCTCGGAAAAAAGACGGCCTACGCGCCTGTCAACCGAGTTGAACATTACATTCTATGCCCGGACGCACGCCACCCTGTTCCGTATCGACCAGGAACAGATCGATTTCTATGGCAGTTGGTTTGCCATGATTGACAGCCTTTCCGATGAAAAGCCGGAACTGTCAGATGTACTGACCAGGTTGCATCATCCAGCCGTGTTTATGAACCTGCCCCTCGCCAACGTCAAGCAGGCGCTTATGAAAATGGAAAAAATCACTTTGCCTGCAGGTACTGAAATCATCAAGCAGGGTGATCAGCCTGATAATTTCTACATCATGCTTGAAGGTGAAGCGGAAGTCTGGAGGCAGGACATGTACGATACTGAACAATTGCATGTGGCAACCCTGCGCGAAGGTAACCATTTTGGTGAAGACGCCTTCCTGATTGAAGGTACCCGCAACGCGACTGTGCGTGTTTCCACTGATGCTACGTTGCTTTCCCTGCCAGGCTCGGATTTCAAGGAACTCATCAGCCAGCCGATGGTAAAGAGTACCGATGCCAGCAATGCCAAAATCCTGCTTGACCAAGATGACACTGTGCTGATTGATGTACGTTATGAGGAAGAATGGGATGAAATGAGGATACCCGATGCTACCTTAATACCACTGCCCGATCTGCGTGACCGAATCAATGAACTGGACAAGGAAAAAGAGTACATTGTTTACTGCCATGCTGGTAAAAGAAGTGCGGTTGCTGCCATGATCATGGAACAGGCTGGTTTGGAGGCCTGCTGGCTGATTGATGGTATCAGGGACTGGCCTTATGACATCATCAGCGAAGGCGATCAAGCATTCATGCATTAAAACCGTTTTCTTATGATACCCGCCATTAACATAGGCGGGTATTACCACTATGGCGATCTTAATGACCTCTGGTATATTCGTTAAGATGAATTCAAGAACCCGTGCTTTTATTGCGACTTGCCTGGTCTTAATAAGCATTAAAGCTTACGCCCTTTCCCAACAGCAAATCACAGCGGCGGTTAAACTGGCTATTACCGATATGGAAAAGCTTTCATCACACCTCGCCCTTTGCAATGTACAGATTGAAAAATATCGTTCCAGCCGGGCAATGCAAACCCAGGAGTGTCTGCTAATTCCGCCATCATTTGAAGCCCATCTTGCCTCGCATAAGACTGCGATGGACATGCTCACACAAGTCAGCCTGGACAGCCGTGTTGAAGAGACAATATCGAGATGGTGGAAAACTCAGAAAAAACTTGCGGAGCGCTTTAAAAACACCAAAATCTTACTTGAGATGGATATGCACAGACATATGGAAATGATTATAAAAAATCATATTTCCATCAATCTAAATCGTTAACGATTGACATCATGGAAACCAGTTATTGATGTTTTCCCTGGCAATTTTGTTTTGTGCTTCTTCGGAAAGCTGTTTGAGCCAATCATCGGCAAATTCGGCATGTTCGGGCAGTGCAGCCCAGCGCCGTGGAATATAGGTATCCATGCCGAGCACAAAACGATCTGCATGTTTTTCCAATACCGCTTTCCATTCCGGTCTCAATCGCCACTGCTCGTCCTCGTCAAACATCTTGTAACGAAAAGACAGATCACAATAGAGGTTGGGAAATTCTTCAAATGCCTGTTCAATATCCCGCAAAGGATGATTCATGCCACAATGGGCCCAGATAATTTGCAGGTCCGGCTGCAATGCTATCAGCGTTTTAATGGTGTCAAAATCGGAATGGGCGTTGATTGCCAGATTGTAGTCCGCCGCCAGTTGCATGATCTGCTTCACAACCTCGGTGTCCTTGTGCTTGCGGAATAAGTGAAATTCACCTATGCCGCGATAATTACCTGTCTCAATTTTTTCTCTCAGATAATCCACGATCTTGGGATCCGAGTGAAACAGGTAGCGGCTCAGATGATTTTTATACGGCATGATAAACGGAATCACCCTGTCCGGGGCCAACTCGTAAAGCTTTTCCGTGCCTTCCGTCGGGGTACTGAAAAGAATAAAACGGTCAATGCCGCTTTCGGATAAATAATTCAGGGCTCTCTCAGGCGGCAATCTCGACCAGACATCCTTATTATAATGAATGTGGCCATCGTTAAATCTGAATTCATCATTGGCCTGCAATCCAGTCGACAGGATAACCAAAGCAAGACTGATGGAGTAAAAGGTGTTTTTTAAGTGCCTGATTTTCATAAATGTTAGTTATAGCAGAATGCAGCATTTTTTCAGCCGGATAATTTTCAGGTGAAATAAAAAAATTTTACCCATACTCATCACTACCCTAAGCCTGGCATCAGGCGCCCAGGCCGTTGAATGGAACCTTTCGCCGCTGGTACCCAGTGACGATATCGATCAACCAACCGCTATTGAGCAACGTTCCATTCGAATTGGGCCTACCATTCAGATCGCCATTCTGCTTGATACATCGAATTCCATGGATGGCCTGATTGCCCAGGCAAAGACCAAGATCTGGTCTATCGTCAATGAGATGTCCGATGCCAACCTGAACCACAAGCATGCCCGCATCCAGGTCGCATTGATGGAATATGGCAACAATGACAATCCAAAATATAAAGGTTATGTCAGACGGGTATCACATTTCACTTCCGATCTTGATGGTGTTTCTGAAAAACTCTTTTCACTGGATACCAATGGTGGCCAGGAATATGCGGGGCGTGTCATTAACGATTCACTCAAGCAGTTGCGCTGGTCAAGCCATGAGGATGATCTAAAAGTAATCATCATTGCCGGTAACGAATCTTTTGCACAGGGCAATATTGATTATGATTATGCAATCGGTCGCGCCATCGATAACAACATCATTGTTAACACCATATTTTGTGGCGATCGTCACCAGGGAATTAACCTTTCCTGGCAGGATGGGGCAGAAATTGGCAATGGCTATTACCTGAACATTGACCATAACCAAAAAATCATTGATATCCCTACCCCCTATGACGATGAGTTACAGAGATTAAATGAAAAACTGAATAAAACTTACCTGGGGTATGGTCGGGAAGGGGATAAGATGAAAAAACGCCAGAAACAGCAGGATGAAAACTCTGCCGCAATGAGCCCGGCTGCCCTGAGTGATCGTATTCAGTCAAAAGCAACCCATCATTATGAAAATGAAAGCTGGGACCTTGTCGATGCCAGCCAAAACGGGCTCGCAGTTGAATTACTGGCAGAAGAAGCCCTACCCGAGCCAATGAAAAAAATGGAAACCGCGGAAAGAAAAGCTTTTATAGCGGAAAAGACCCAAGAAAGAGCTAACTTGCAGGCTGAAATTAAAAAACTTGCCGAGCAACGAGAAAGTTACATTGAGAAGAACCAAGCCGAAAAACATGAAAATACTTTTTCAAAACAACTGTTGAAAGCAGTTAAATCCCAGGCAGAAGCGAAAGGTTATGCCTTTTAGTTAAAGCTGATCCTTAATTGATTCAAGCTTGCTTCATGACTGATGGTTATGTGATGAAGCAAGTTTTTTTATAAGAGCTATGTCGTTTTATCCTCGACTTCAAGATGATATTGTTTGACAGGAATAAAAAATATAAAAGATGAGCCTGCTTTTTTGCCAGCCGTAGGACTTTCAGCCCAAATCTTACCTCGATGCAAATTGATGATTTCCCGACTGATAGGCAGCCCCAGTCCGGTTCCACCACCACCAGAACGTGTTTTCGAACTTTGCACAAACTTGTCAAAGACATCTTCAAGTTCATCGTAAGGAATACCGACCCCCTCATCTGAAACTGACAATTGTAGACTGGCTTGACCAAAATGAGAGCAATGGTGAATTTTAATTGCTATCTCACCTTCTACAGGACTGAATTTAATCGCATTCGAAAGCAGGTTGATCATAACCTGATGTATGAGCTTTTCGTCCATCTCAACAAGCGAACTCTCTTGATCTGAATGAAATGTGATATTCAGGCCTTTTTGACTGATCAGGCTGTCAACCTCACTCAGACAATTATTAACCAATTCCATTAAATTGGCCTGTTTAAAGTCTGCCGTTAATTTTCCAGATTCAAGCTTTGATAAATCCAGCAGGTCATCAAGCAGCTTGGTTAAACGTTCACCACTGAAGTGAATTTTTTCAAGATAATTCCTAATCTTGCCATCTTTGGCATTTTTCAGGCCCAAATGGGAGAAGCTCAGGATTGCATGCATCGGGGTGCGCAGCTCATGAGACATATTGGCAAGAAAACGACTTTTTTCAAGATTGGCCTTTTCTGCTATTTCCTTGGCCTCTATCAGTTCATTGGTTCTAACAAATACTTCATTTTCAAGCTGAATGGCATATTCCTTGTTTTTCGTGATATCAAGTAAAGTGCCTGAAACTAAATCAGCCTGATTTTTGTCATCCCAACTCATCACGCGACCACGAATTAATATCCAGACCCAATGACCTGGTTGAGTTTTGATACGTAATTCTGACTCGATCAGGTTGATCTCCCGATTGAATAGCCGGTCAAATTTTCTTCGGATTTCATCTAGGTCATCCGGATGGAGTAGATCAAAAAAGAATCCCGATGAAATTCCCTTGTCATGTGGTAGTGCATATCCTGTTATTTCAGTCCAGTGTGTATTCATTGAAACGAGGTCGGTATTTAAGTCCCATGACCAGATAATGACATGAGAAGAATCAATCACATCTTTAAGCGTCTGACTCTGTTTTGAAATAATATTGTGCGCCCGGGAAAGTTGCCGATTGAAATAAAAAAAGACCAGCGACATCAGTACCAGAGCAACGATAAACAGTGCTAATAAAATAATTGGGACCTGATACCTTTGCCATATGTCAGTTAAGCGAATATCCACCTCGAACTCGTACGGCGGTACTTTCAAAGCCTTTAGCAAATTATCAACACCCTCGTAACTGGCCGGAATTTCAAACCCCGAAATACCGGTTTCCGGCGGCAGGACGCTACCTGGCTCAAGTGACAGTAAAAACCCGGTTATTCTGCGCGTTATATCTCGATTGACATGCGGTAATGCTGCAAAAGGCCATTCCGGGTAAAGTGTAGTTGACGAAAAAAATGGATATCCCGGCAAATTCTGGACATTGATGATTTTGATATCATTCATTTTGATCTTATTTTCAGCGGCCATTCGTTCCAGAACACCCGTTCTGACAAAACCTACATCTGCAGCATCATTTAACACCGCCTCAACCACCTTATCATATGGTTGACCGGTAATGACCAAATGACTTTTATCCGGTTCAAACAGACCGGATTTAATCATCTCATAGGCCTGCATTTTATAGCCTCCCAAACCTGCAGTGCCGATTGTGGCTATCTTCTTACCTTTTAGGTCTGCTATTGAATTTATATTGGATTTGAAGGTCCGTGAAAAAATAACACCCCCATAAGCAGCCAGTGGTTTACCTTTATATTGCTTGACCAGCATCGTCAAGGGCGTTGAAAGTCCATAGCGTTTTTGCAAGAAGATATAGCTACTCGGTGTGGTAAAAACAAAATCAACGCTTCTGTTTGCTACTACCTGATTGAGTTTTGCATTTTCCAGGTAAGTAATTTCTACATTAAAGTCATTGAAAGCTTCATCAATCAGTTTACCGAATTCACCCCATGACTTTTGCAGCACTTCCTCTGTCTGATAGGCAAGCACGGCAATTTTCACTGTCTCCAGGGCATTAGCGCTAAAAGCCGTCTGCATAAGCAGACACGCAAAGAGTATATTGTTAAACAGTTTGCTCATCGATCAATGGATAGTAAAAAGCTATCATCAATCAAATTATTCAGATATGAATGAAGTTTTTCCCGGTTTTTCAGGTGTAATATGTCATTTAACAGCCTTGCACTTATGTGCAGTTCAGGTTCATTTCCAGAGAGCAGACGCAGGTTGTTGTTATAATCGGGCAAAAACAGTCCCTTGAAAACCTCATCAACCTCTTCCGGAGCAACTTCCAATCGTCCTGACATTCTAAATATCGAATCCTGATGATTGCTGGAGAAGTGAGACTTAGCCTTAAAGTGTGTTTCAATCAAGTGCTGAATGGAAAGCCTGTTTTTAAGCGCTTCTTTTTTCAAAGCCAGAACATCCACGATCAAGTTGGGCGCTTGCTGACTGGAAAATATTTCATGTCCACCAAGCTCAAGTAATTTACCGGAAACCGGCTCATAAGTTATCACTACATCGACCTGACCTGCCTTCCAGAAATTCAAATGCTGGTCAATACTTGCTTCGACAACCTCAACATCCTCTTCACTGAGGTTAGCTTCCTTAAGCAGGCGATCAAGCATGATAGAGCCAACAGATCCAACTTCAACAGCGATTTTTTTGCCTTTCAAATCGGCAAACGAATCAACACCGGCCTTCCCAATAACCACATCGGCACCCGCCGAAATGTCAAAAACCAGGACAACAACAAGGTCCAGCCCGTCATTTTTAGCCCTGAGCACTTCATCAAAAGTCAGTGCTCCACCATCAACCTTACCTTGATGTAGAAGTTGTAACGTTTCAGATGCCGAGTCTGTTTTATGTAAATTCACAAGCGATGAGTCCAGTAGCCCGATATTCTGGCCGAGGAACATAAATTCATATCCGGGCCAAACATGACTGGCTACAGTAATTTTCTGGTTGTTGCTACACCCTGCCAAAACCAGTAAAAAACACAGAGCTATTATTGTCTGCAAATTTTTTATCATTTAATTCCTATTTGGTTTGCATTTCAGAAACCAGGTTTTCAAAAAAATTCATTTAGCAGTTTATGCAGTTCATCTTTATCTATAGGTTTTCGCAGTGTCGCAGAGGCACCCAGAGACTTTGATAATTCAAGAAAATTTATACCCAACTGGTCACCTGACATTGTAACGACAGGTAAATCCGGGTAATTTTCTACTATCTGCATAACGGTATCGATACCTTCTTGTTCCGGCATAATAATATCGGTAATCACCATTTCGGGGATATTTTCTGAAATGGCATTCATGGCATGTATACCATCATTGATACTTACCACTTCATGATTAGCCTGCTCAAGCATCGCTTTAAGTTTCATCAAAGTAATGCTGTCATCATCAATAATCAGTATTTTAGCCATTATAATTTACCTTCTGGAGCTTGGTTTTAATATGTTTAATAGTTGTTTCATAAATAGAGTTTAATTTTTCCATCGCGTCTTCAATATGCCTGGCATCTTGTTTCATATAGCATTCCTCGACGAACCTGGCCTGCTCACTGAGCTTATTAGCCCTGGTGTTTAATGCTGCACCTTTGATTTTATGTGCTAAATTTTTAGCCTTCTCAGTTTCACCCTGAAAGTGGTTATAGTTCAATAACTTTATTAATTTCGGCATATCTGCAAGAAAAAGCGCCAATATATCCTCTGTTATTTGAATATCACCAGACATGTCTGCTACTAAATGCTCATAATCCAGATACATTGGCTGAGTCGGAGTTTCCGAACCTTCTGCAGTAGAGCTTGTTATTGGTAATGAATGGTTATTACCAGGATGCATAACCCGGGTATCCATTTTTTCAGCATTTGACCTATACCTATAGGATCAACCGGTTTAGCCATGAAATCATTCATGCCTGCCTGAAAACATTTGTCCTGATCTTCCTGCATGACACTGGCAGTCATCGCAATAATTGGAATATCCTTTTTTGTAACTGAGGTCATTTCTTTGCGGATCGATCGGCTCGTCTGGAAACCATCCATCACTGGCATCCGAATATCCATAAACACCAGGTCATAGTCAGTTGCTGATAATTTTTCCAGGGCCTGCTGCCCGTTATCTGCAAGTTCGACCACTATTCCCATTTTTTCGAGAATACCCTGGACAACCCGCTGGTTAACCACATTATCTTCAACAATCAGAATTCTGGCCTGGCATGTCAGCTGTTCAGAAACAGATTGATCATAGATTGAATCTTTGCTGACAGCTGACATCTGATCCAAAGCAGTGCTGACTTCAAGAGGTAGATTAAAAATAAACCTGGATCCTTTCTCTGAACTGCTTTCCAGATAAATTTCTCCAGTCATTAATTCTACCAGTTGCTTGCTGATCGCCAGCCCAAGGCCGGTACCACCATATTTCTTGTCATCAGATGTTTCTAACTGTGTAAAACGTTCAAATAATGTAGACTGCTTATTTTCTGGAATACCAATACCGCTATCGGTTACAGCAAACGTCAGAAGGTGCTTTGACGCAGAAGTTTCATCAATATCAACACTCAAAGTCACTTCACCCTGTTCAGTAAATTTAATCGCATTACCAATCAGATTAACCAGAATCTGGTGGATTCTGACAGGGTCCCCCTTGTACCAATAATCATTAAATTCAGTCTGCGGACATGAGTATAAAATATTTTTCTCTGCTGCCCGATAACTGACAATTGATGAAATATTGGTCAACAGATCTCCCAGATTAAAATCAACCCGTTTGAGTTTGAGCTTGCCTGCCTCGACTTTGGAAAAATCAAGAACGTCGTTGAGGATATTCAGGAGAACTTCAGAACTCTTTTTAATCGTAAGCGCATGTTCATGCTGCTTCTGGTCGAGATCAGTATCCAGCAGCAATGACGTCATGCCCATGACGCCATTCATTGGTGTACGAATTTCATGGCTCATATTGGAAAGAAAGTCAGCCTTGGCCCGAGTAGCCATCTCGGCAGCATCTTTTGCTTTTAGTAACTCCTGATTTGATTTTTGCAGCTCGTCTGTTCTTTCCTGAACCTTTTGTTCAAGGCTTTCACTTAAGGATTGATATTCCTTCAACAGTTGTGTGGTTTCCCTGTTCTTCTCCCTGAATACATTGGCGGCCCGGGTAAGTTTACCGATGTCATCATCCAGCCTGTAAACCGGAACTTCAGCTGTTTTTGAGCCATTGGCCAGTTCAATAAAAACATTGGTCAGTTTTTTTATTGGCCGGGAAATACTCTGACCGATGAAATAGGACAGTAAAATGATAAAAACCAGAATAATCAAGCCGGTATACAGAGAACCTGTGACCACGTTATCCATAATAGCCAGGATATCTGTTTCAATTGACTGCATCTCCAGGGCATTCAATTCATCGATAATATTGGCCTGGTAAATAATCTCGTAGGCCTCAGCTGCCATCACAACATTGACGAGAAACAGGTAACCTCTGGTCCTTTGCACGGCTTCCAGAAAGGTTTCTTCATAGCGGGACATCAACTCATTCATGCTGATGTATTCTTCCGGCGGTAAAACTCCGGAATCATCTTTAGCCATGTTAGAGAGGAGGTTACGGCTGGCCTGCAGGTTGTTTTTGGCCAGGGAAATATATTTCAAATTGAGCGAGTCAAAATACCTATAGGCGGCTTTTTCCACCTGTAAATAAGCATTCATCAGTTTAACCGCATTGATTTTCTGTTCTAAAGCCGTATCTGGTGTCTGAAGAATGATCCTCTGAATAGCGGACTCACCTTCAGAGGCATACTTTCGAATGTCCACTGAGGTCAGTTTTGAGCGCAAAGTGCGCTGATTCTGCAATTGTTGAAAGGTATTAAAGTAGGTTTCCAGATGCTTATCAATTAATTTGAGGTGGGGTTGAATGACATTCTGTTTAGACTGCAGTAACTCTTCTAAAATATTTCGAATCCTGTCATAGGTTGAATGCACCTGGTTGGCTGCATCCTCAAGTCCTTCGTAGGTATATAAATCTGTCAGTCGATGCATTTCATTGACTTCCTGGGTAAATCGCATACCCAGTTGCGCCTGCTGACTGTAATGACCAAACCTGAAAAACTGTTTGGCTGTTTTATCGAAATTCAAATAATTAAAAACAACAAGAAAAAAAGTAATCAGGCCGACAAAAAGATACGTCAGGTTGATTCGATTCCTTAACTTGATGTGCTGTATGCTAAAGTCAATAAGATTCATGCCAGCAGAAACTCTTTCCATTTGGTCAATGTGTACTCGTAGGTGTCCATGACCGTGTTCCAGACAGCAATATTCTCAAATCTTTTTTGGTAGGATCCTCCTGTCCTGATTTCACCCGGCAATACCGAGACCTTGCCATCGGTACCTTTCAAACTGGTATTGGCTGGCTTACCGTCGTACCAGTAGTCCCACTCGTCTTCTGACATAAACAAGCGTGACCGTTCCGGGTTGGAAATGTAATAACCCTGCCTGGCAATAAAGGCACCGGGCCAGCCTGAAAGCCACCAGTTCATGAAAGCATAGGCAGCTTCCTTGCGTTCACCTGTTGAAGATCTGGATAAACACATCACGCCATGCCAGGCCCTGTACCCCTCTTTTGGTGCCGCATAGACACAGGGGATACCCCGGCCTTTAAGCGCGCTGACAGCAGGTGAAAACATGCTTTGCAGGGCAACATCTCCTGAAGCCATCAACTCGACCGAATGTGGTACTGAAGACCAAACGCCGCGAAAATGACCTTTGCGCTTATAGTTAGTGACAATGGCAAACAATTCGTCGACTTCATCACGTGACATATTGCCCATATTGTTAAAAGCCATCAGCCCCCGGGCTTGTAATGCCAGTGCCAGGTCAAAAATACCAATCGTAGGCGCATTCACTATCGCCACTTTGCCATGATATTTGTCATCAAGTAGCCAGCCCCAACTTTCTGTTTCATAGGGTATACCTCTGGGAACAACATTGGCGTTATAACCAAATGAGTCAGTATTGTGTACATACGGCAGAAAACTGATTTGCCCGGAAGGCAGAGAGCCAAGTTGGTTATTTGGCTGGAC
>JARRJW010000014.1:0-11039 GCA_037388785.1 Gammaproteobacteria bacterium | reverse complement strand
CTTAAATCCTTCATGTCAGGATTGGAACAACCTGCAATGAACACTAGCATGGCCAGAGGCAGAGCATGAGCAAACTTCATCATTAACCCTCCTCTTCCAGATAACGGTAAGTTTTGGCAGTGGCATCCATCACCAGTGCTTCTGCACCAGCAGCGCCTTTACCGCCACCCCTACCGGGTTTTATAGAGATATTGTGAATAGTTACGATTCTGGGAAGTGCGGCAATACCACTGATGAATTCACCAATTTCATGATAGGTGCCATGTACCTTGATGGTGATAGGTTTTTCCGCGTAAAACTCTTTTCTTCTTTCAGATTCAGGTTTGAATAACTCAAATTCAAGCCCGGCAGCCAATCCAGTTTGTGAGATATCGACGATTAAAGCAGGAATTTCTGTTTTATTGGGCAACTGTCGCAACATCGCACCAAAGGTTTCTTCCATCTCCTTTAACTGCTGCCTGTAGGCTTCAAGATTGACTGCTTTTGCCTGCTTGTCTTCGAATTCGCGCTTGAGTTTTGCTTCAACTTTCTGTTCTTTTTCCAGCCGAATGTATTGTTTTTCAGTATCGTAATAATAAACACCAACACCAATGCCAATACTCAAGATTGAGACAATAATAAGCTTGGCAATAAGCGGCCATTCACCTATTTCAGAGAAATCCAGTTCATTCAGTTCATCCAGAGTCACTGTGCTTCATCCTTTTTCTTTTTTGGCTGCGCCTGAACAGCTGATAATTTGAAATCCCTAAAGCCGACATTATCCTGAGAGCCACGCCCCTTTTTCTGAATAATCGTCAGATTAGGCTTATCCATCCATACGGTTTCTTCGATATTACGCATGTAAGAGGATACACGAGCATTAGATTGAGCCTTACCATCCAAGGCTATATTCCCGCCAGATTGTTTAATACTGGTGAGATACACACCCTCTGGCAAAGTAGTCACCAATTCATCCATCAAACGTACAATCTGAGGGCGACTGCTTTGTAATTCAGTGATGACGTTCATTTTTGAGATCAATTGATTTTTCTTGCGCTCAATGCCTTCGATTTCCTTAATCCGTTTATCAACCGCAGCAATTTCACGTTTAACGTAATTATTACGATTCTTCTGGTGTTCGATCAGGTTTTCATTATGAAAATGCCAGGTAGCCATGACAATACCGGCAACAACAATACCGCCAACGATCATACCCAGAAATTCATTGAGGTGCTTTTTCCTGAGTTCCTGGCGCCAGGGAAGGAGGTTAATCTTAGCCATTAGTCAAAACTCCTCAGCGCCAATCCACAAGCAATCATCATTGCAGGTGCATCATTGCTTAAACTTTGTGCCTTGACCTTTGAGGCAACAGACATATTCGCAAAAGGATTTGCAATCGTTGTCGTCACACCCATTTTTTCCTCAATTAGATCGTCAACGCCAACAATGGAAGAACTGCCACCGGCCATGACAATCATATCAACGTCACTGAACGCACTGGCTGAGTAAAAAAACTGCAGTGAACGACTAACCTGTTGAGCCATGGCTTCCTTAAAAGGGTCCAAAACTTCGGGGATGTAATTATCTGGCAAACCGCCCTGACGTTTGGCCATACCCGCTTCTTCATTGGAGAGGCCGTAACGACGCTGAATTTCTTCGGTTAACTGTTTTCCACCAAAATTCTGTTCTCTCGTATAAATGATATGGCCGTCGTGTAAAACGTTAAGTGTTGTCGTCGTAGCGCCACTATCAGCAACAGCCACCGTCATATCTTTACCTTGTTCAGGCCACTGGGTAGCAAGCTGTACACAGGCGTTTTCCATCGCATAGGCTTCTACATCGACAACTCCAGCGGTAAGACCGGCTATTCCAAGTGCGTCAATACGGTCATCGATATTTTCACTTCGTGAAGCCGCCAACAAAACATCGACCATTTCCGGATTTTTTTCAGAGGGCCCCTGGACTTCATAATCCAGATTGACTTCATCCAGAGGGTAAGGGATGTACTGATCAGCCTCAATTTGAATCTGGGCATCCAGTTCTTTGTCTGATAAGCCAGCCGGCATCATGATGATACGTGTGATGACCGCAGAACCGGCAACCGCCACGGCAGCTTTCCTGGTTTTTGTTCCAGATCGCTTAACAACGTTTTTAATGGCTTCGCCAACAGCTTCGACATCAGCAATATTTTTTTCAACTACTGATTCTGCCGGCAAAGGTTCAACGCCGTAGCTTTCAACCTTATATTGAATGCCGCCCCGACCACTACTCTGACTAAGCTCAAGAAGCTTTACTGCAGTAGAGCTGATGTCCAGACCTAGCATTACTGGTGTTTTTCGTCCTAGCAGGAACATGATTTCCCTTTTAATTTTCTTTGCCTTAGCGGCATATTCTAGAAATTATTTTAAGTATGATGTCTAACTATATAGCAATAAATAAATTTTTGTGAAGCTTTTTCTTCAAAAAAGACTAAATTTTCATCAGTTTCATCTGCTAAGATAGTCGCCTCGGTCACTTTTTAAATTTCCACCTAAAGCCTATTCTATGAAATTTATTACCAAAATCACAAAATTTTTTCTTGTGTTAGGGTTTTTAGGCGTTTTTGTTGGCATCTCGGCCACGATTGGCATCTATTACTACCTTAAGCCCAATCTGCCTTCTATTGATAGCCTTAAAGACGTTCAACTTCAAGTTCCATTGCGAATTTATTCCAAAGATGGGCTCTTGATCTCAGAATACGGCGAAAAAAGACGCATTCCACTTAATTTCGAACAAATCCCTCAACAAATGATTCAGGCTTTTCTGGCCGCAGAGGATGACCGTTTTTACGAACACCCCGGTGTCGATTACCAAGGGTTAATCCGGGCCGCTGTGCAACTTGCCTTAACCGGTGAAAAGAAACAGGGAGGGTCAACCATTACCATGCAGGTTGCCCGTAACTTCTTTTTAACCAGCAAAAAGACCTACTTAAGAAAAATCAGTGAAATTTTTCTTGCCCTGAAAATCAACCAGGATCTAAGCAAAAACGAGGTTCTTACGCTCTACCTGAATAAAATCTACATGGGCAACCGGGCCTATGGTGTCGGTGCCGCCGCCCAGGTCTACTACGGTAAAACTGTCGAAGAACTGACTTTACCACAAATTGCCATGATCGCAGGACTGCCAAAAGCACCCTCTAGATATAATCCGCTGGCCAATGCGGAAAGGGCTGTCATTCGTCGCAACTATGTTCTCGATAGAATGCTTTCATTGGGCTTTATCACCCCGGACGAAGCAAAAACCGCGCGTGAGACTGAAGTTACGGCCAAACGATACGCTGCCAATATTGAGCTTAACGCACCTTATATTGCTGAAATGGCCAGGTCAGAAATTTACGAACGTTTTGGCGAAGACAGTTATATTAATGGCTATTCAGTTTATACCACTATTGATTCTTCACTACAGAGACAAGCTATTGATGCAATTCACATGGTATGTAACGACTACGACAAGCGCCACGGTTTCCGGGGCGTGATTTCCCAGGTACCAGAAGAAAAACTTTCTGATTTTCAATCTCTGGACGCGATCATTGAAGAAACACCGGTATATGCCAATCTCAAGGTTGCTGTTGTTAACCAGGTTCAGGATAAATCTGCTGCAATTTATCTTGGAAATAATGAATCATCAGAAATCCCCTGGGAGGGTATTCAGTGGGCAAGGGCGTATATCAATGAAGACCGGCGCGGAAAACCGATTAAAAAAGCATCCGATGTGCTTTCAAAAGGCGACCTGATATACGTATTGTCTGAAAAACCCACTACGAAAGAAAAAGATGAACAGACAGCCTCAGCATATTGGCGCCTCGCCCAGGTTCCTGCTGTAAACGGAGCACTGGTTTCCCTTGACCCTTCTAACGGTGCTATTAACAGCCTGGTTGGCGGCTACGATTATTTCCAGACGAAGTTCAACCGGGTTACCCAGGCAGAACGTCAACCCGGATCCGGCTTTAAGGCTTTCATTTATTCTTCGGCTCTTGAAAACGGTTACACCGCAGCGAGCACCATCAATGATGCCCCCGTTGTTTTTCAGGACTCCAGCCTGGAATCTGCATGGCGCCCGGAAAATTACAGTGGCAAATTCTTTGGTCCAACACGCCTCAGGTATGCGCTGACCAAGTCAAGAAACCTGGTTTCAATTCGCCTACTTCGCAGCATGGGTGTCCAAAAAGCCTTGGATCATATCGAAAACTTTGGATTCAATCGCGATGAACTACCTCAAAACCTATCCCTAGCGCTAGGCAGCGCAAACGTGACACCAATGCAGATGGCCCGAGGCTACAGTGTTCTGGCTAATGGTGGTTTTTTAATTGAGCCTTACCTTATTGATAAAATCACGCAAAACAATGATGAGGTCATTTACCAGGCTAAGCCCAAAACCGTTTGCCTGGAATGTGAAGACCTTGCCGGAATTACGTTAAATGCGCCTCAGATGCAAGAAAATGCTGAAGCGGCATCTGAAACAAATAGTAAAAATGAACCTAATCCGGTTGCGCCCCGGGTGATCAGCAAAGAAAATCGCTACATCATGTACTCCATGATGCAGGATGTTATTGAGCGCGGTACCGCCAGACGCGCCAGAGTCCTTGGACGCAAGGACCTGGCAGGAAAAACCGGCACAACCAACGATCAGCGTGATGCCTGGTTCAATGGCTACAATCAGTCAATTGTAGCGGTTTCCTGGGTCGGCTTTGATAACAACAGTAAACTGGGTCGGGGTGAAGTGGGAGGAAAAGCCGCTTTACCGGCATGGATCCATTATATGAAGAAGGCATTACAAAACTATCCAAAGGACACACCGCCGACTATGCCGGAAGGCATGGTTACCATGCGCATTGATCCAAAAACCGGCCTGTTGGCGAGCCCATCTCAAAAGGATGCCATATTCGAGGTTTTCAGAGCTGACCATGCACCAGGCCAACAAAGTGCTCAATCACCGGTGATGCCTATCACTGACGAAACCGACATCCCGGCAAACCAGAGCCCGCCACCCACCAGGGCAGTGGAAGTTGACCTGTTTTAATCAGCGGTTCTCTTTTTTAATGTAATCGCGTTTTGCTGGTCCAATGTAAATCTGTCTCGGGCGACCAATTCGCTGTTTCGGATCTGAGATCATTTCCATCCAGTGGGCCACCCAGCCAGTGGCTCGTGCTATCGCAAACATCACGGTAAACATGTTACGGGGGATACCCAGAGCGCGATAAATAATACCTGAGTAAAAATCAACATTCGGGTATAGTTTTCTTTCAACAAAGTACTCATCTTCTAGCGCAATTTCTTCCAGCCTTAACGCAATTTCGAAAAATGGATCCTGGGTATTCACTTCGGCCAGCACTTCATGACAGACCTCGCGGATAATTTTTGCACGGGGGTCATAGTTTTTATAAACCCGATGGCCAAACCCCATTAAACGGAATGGATCGTCCTTGTCTTTGGCCTTGGCAATGTACTTGTCAATATTTGCAAATTCACCAATTTCCTCCAGCATATCCAGCACCGCCTCGTTGGCACCACCATGAGCCGGGCCCCATAATGAAGCAATACCGGCGGCAATACAGGCAAATGGGTTCGCTCCGGATGAACCCGCCAGCCTGACTGTAGAAGTTGAGGCATTCTGTTCATGATCTGCATGCAGAATAAACAGCAGGTTCATCGCTTTCTCAGCCGCAGGGCTGAGTTGGTATTCTTCACAGGGATTGGCAAACATCATGCGCAAAAAATTACCCACATATGACAGATCATTTCGTGGGTACATGATGGGTTCACCGACATTATGCTTGTAACAGGCTGCGGCAATAGTTGGCATTTTGGCAATCATGCGATGAGCACTGATCTCACGGTGGCGCTCATCATAAATATCCAGCGAGTCATGATAGAAAGCCGATAAAGAGCCGGTGACACCTACCATCATAGCCATCGGATGTGCGTCGTAGTGGAAACCGTTAAAAAAGGCCAAGAGTGACTCATTTAACATCGTATGATGCGTTATCACACTTTTGAATTCGGTATATTGATCAGCCGTAGGCAATTGTCCATATAAAAGCAAATATGCCACTTCGAGAAAATCACTGTGCTCTGCAAGCTGCTCGATCGGGTAACCCCGGTACCTTAAAATACCTTCATCGCCATCAATGAAAGTAATGCTGCTGTGACAACTTGCTGTGCTTACAAAACCCGGGTCATAGGTGAAAACGCCCATTTTTTTATACAACGAGGTGATATCAAGTGCTGGTGGACCCTCGGTGCCTTCCAGAAGGTCAAGACTGACATCACCTGTTTCACCCTTAAGATTTAGCGTTTTACTCATTACTTCCCCCTGTAGCAGCCATTACAATGAAGCCAGGCGCTCCAAATCACTGCGAATGTAAGATACAGACTGTTTGAACAAAGCAGTCTCACTGTCATTTAACTGTAGTTCGATAACTTTTTCCATACCCCTTTCTCCCAAAATACAGGGAACCCACATGGCTATCGAGTGTTCGAGGATACTGTCCAGGATTCCATCTAATTTTCGCATTAGCTTCCAGAACGTCACATTCCGGGTTTTCTGAGCAGGCCAGCAGTAACCACGACAAGATCGGCACCAGAAATTATCGGAGCGTCTTCAGCACCGTATACACTGGTATCAAAATCAAACAAAACGATTACCTTGGGCTTTCCTGAAAAGCGGGAATTAACCTCTTAAACCTATTACCTAAAATGGAGGGTAGTGCACTGGCCAGTCGCCTTTGGCAACGCCTGATTCGATCGCAGCCCTGGCTACAGCCTGGGAAACCGTATCACGCAGACGCGGATCAAGTGGTTTAGGAAGAATATATTCAGCACCAAATTCCAGTGCATCAAGCTGATATGCTTCCAGTACAGTATCCGGAACAGGCAAATGTGTCAGATCTTTCAGCGCATTGACTGCCGCAATCTGCATTTCCTCGTTAATTTTCGATGCCCGCACATCCAGTGCACCACGAAATATAAATGGGAAACCCAGCACATTATTCACCTGGTTCGGGTAATCTGAACGACCCGTGGCCATTATCAGATCATCCCTGACAGAAAATGCCTTGGAGGGCCTGATTTCAGGCACAGGGTTTGATAATGCAAACACGATAGGCTTTGGCGCCATTGAAGCCAGCATGGATTCAGTTACCAGGTCAGGTCCGGAGACACCGATAAAAACATCCGCATCCATCATCGCATCTTCAAGCGTTCTTTTCTCGGTATCTGCCGCAACTCCAAATTTATAGGGATTCAGGTCTTTTCGTCCGGTATGAATCACGCCTTTGCGGTCAAGCACAAAAATGTTGTTACGATGTGCACCCATTAACATTAGCAGGCGTACAGCAGCGATACCTGCAGCCCCGGCACCCAGTACCACGATAGAAGCTTCATCCAGTTTTTTACCCTGCAGGTCGAGAGCATTAAGCAAACCCGCCGCAATAATGATGGCCGTACCATGCTGATCATCATGAAACACCGGAATATCCAGCTGTTTTATTAGCGCCTGCTCAATTTCAAAACAGTGCGGTGCCGCAATATCCTCAAGATTTATGCCACCAAAAGTCGGCGCAATGCGGGTCACGGTATCAATGAATTCCTGGGGCTTGTCGGCATCGACTTCGATATCAAAAACATCGATTCCGGCAAAGTGTTTGAACAGTACCGCTTTACCTTCCATAACCGGTTTACCAGCAAGGCTGCCAACGTTACCCAGTCCCAAAACAGCTGTTCCATCTGTGATGACAGCTACAAGGTTACCTTTTCCGGTGTATTTATAAGCATTTTCCGGGTTATCTGCGATCTTCCTGACAGGTTCAGCCACCCCGGGTGTGTAAGCAAGTGCCAGGTCATTTTGACTATTGGTAGGCTTGGTCAACTCGACACTAATTTTTCCTGGAATCGGCTCAGCATGATACTTGAGCGCCTGTAGGTTTAATTCGGCATCTAAATGATGTGTACCTTTTGAATCAGACATCAACGTCCCCGATAGAAGCTAAGTGGTAAATTAAGCCATAAATTATAGCTTATTAGGATGTTTTTAATGAGGCTCAGCCAATAAAAAAGGCACCTTACGGTGCCTTTTAATCGCTTCAAGTCGTAATCAACGAGCGTATCGTTTACGGAACTTGTCTACACGACCACCACTGTCAACAATTTTCTGCTGACCAGTATAGAAAGGGTGGCAGGACGAACATACCTCGATATTCAAATCCTTTCCCAGGGTAGAACCGGTAGTAAATTCATTTCCGCAGCTGCAAATTACCTTGATTTCGCTGTAATCTGGATGTGTATCCGCTTTCATAATTTTATCCTTCAGTAACAAATTGACGACTGCAACTGAACTAAAACAAGAGCCCACTGCGCCAAAGGTGGCGAATTCTATATCATTATATTGCTTGATTTCAAGCCTGTTCTAACGCTTTTAACTTATCTTTGATGAAATTCTGCCGATTTGATGAATCCATTTTGGTTAACTCAGTCAGTACGAGAAGCTGATTACTGATTGATAACAAACGCTGGTTCATCATTCTGGTCAGTTTTATGCATGCGTTAAAACTACTATTTTGTCGTTGTCTTTCCTGGTCAATTCGCCACTGGTAGCGACGCAGGTTGGTCTGCCGGTCAAACGGTGCATTTTCGATAGTTTTTTGGATTAACTGATCCCGGTAAGATTCAAAGGCCTCCGGGTCATTTTGAGCCATGCGGACTAAATCATCGAAATTTTCAGAAATTGACTGCTTCCGTTCCATGATAATACATTCCTTAGATAAGTATTTGCTAATACGTTAACATGTTAATTTCTTTTTTCAATACCACCAGAAGAATAAAATTCACAGAAACAGACCTACCAGGTCATTTAAAAACTGGTAGCCAAGGGTGGTAGGGTGATAGCCATTATGCTGTTTTACCAGTAAATTCTTTTGAATTGCCAATTCAATTGGCTCTTTGATCAAGGCCGCTGAATACCCGGTCGCTTCGCAAAATTCATCGGTGTTAAAGTCAGTGAAAAGTCGTAAACGGTTTATAAAATATTCCGCTATCACATCAGCTTGCGCCAATCTGCTCTGGCTTGAAAGAAACTCTCCGGACAAATATTGTGCCGGGTGACGCTTCTTGGTTGTTCTGATAAAGCCTTCGCCGGGAATCCAGTACTTTCCGTGGGCGCCTGCACCGATTCCCAGATAATCGCCATATTGCCAGTAATTCAGGTTGTGCTGACATTCAAAACCGGGTTTGGCATATGCCGAAACCTCGTAACGGTTAAAGCCGGTGCTAGATAGCAGATCAATGCCCTCAATCTGCATTTGCCAGGCGAGGTCATTATCGGGCAGGTTTTGAGGCGGTTGCGCGTAAAACAGGGTATTTGGCTCGAGTGTTAACTGGTACCAGGATATATGTTCAGGATTCAGGGCAATTACCTGTGACAAATCCTGTAAGGCCGCTTTTGCGTCCTGTCCAGGCAACGCAAACATCAGGTCAATATTGATATTATTGAAACCAGCCGCTCGGGCTAGTTCAAACGCATCAACAGCCTGTGAGGCATCATGAATTCGACCCAGGCTTTTTAAACTGCTATCCCGCAGGCTTTGAAAACCCAGCGACAGGCGATTTATACCAGCCTGTCGGTAACCTTTAAAATTTGCTGCATCCGCAGTGCCCGGGTTGGCTTCCAGGGTAATTTCCAGTGATTTGGCAAAACTGGTTTTTGCTGCGATTTTTGCGATTAATTCTGCATAGAAGGCTGAAGACAGCAAACTCGGAGTACCGCCGCCGAAAAAAATACTATTGACCGGTCGTCCAGTCAATTCACCAGGCTCTGATTCCAGGTCCTTTAAAAGGGCTTCGAGGTAAGCCTTTTCATCTATGCTGCCAGCCGATTCATGCGAATTAAAATCACAGTATGGACATTTTTTTACACACCAGGGGGTATGAATGTAAAGCGAAATGGGCTTTAAGCGACTGGTGTTCATTCAGCGGAAAATATCTCCCGCTTTCGCGGCAGCGAAAAATTATGTGGATGCGTCGCGCGCATTAAGATAGGCGCGTTCAGAAAGTCCGGACCATTTTCTGGAACCTGCCAAAAACTGACTGTAGGAATCGTAAATTTCCCTGGATTCAGCATTTTCGTTTGCCAGTTCGAGTACAACTTCATCGGAAATCTGCTTAAGCGCATTGAGTACATCTTGCGGGTATTGAAAAATTTCAACGTTATGTTCGTTAACCAGTTGTTCCAGTGCTACCGGGTTGCGAGCGGTATACTCAGACAACAGATCCTGGTTAACCACTTTACAGGCATTCAAAACAATCTACAGCAGGTCATCTGGCAGTTCTTCAAAAGCCTGCTTATTAATCATCGCTTCCAGAATGGTGCCAGGTTCATGGAATCCAGGGTAGTAGTAATATTTGGCAGCCTTGTGCAGACCAAACGCCAGATCGTTATAGGGTCCTACCCATTCAGTTGCGTCAATTGTACCCGAGGTCAGTGCTGTATAAAGTTCGCCGCCTGGCAGGTTAACCGGAGTTCCGCCCAGTCTTTTCAAGACGGCTCCGCCCAGACCGGGAATACGCATTTTCAAGCCTTTCATATCCTCGAGGGAGTCAATTTTCTTGTTGAACCAGCCACCCATCTGCACGCCGGTATTGCCAGCCGGCGCCGGAATTAAACCAAACTCAGCGTAGTGCTTCTGCCAGAGTTCGAGACCACCGCCATGATACATCCAGCCATTCATTTCCTGGGCGGTCATACCAAAAGGTACCGTGGAAAAAAACTGCAGCAGGGCTTTTTTACCTTTCCAGTAATATGCCGAACCATGTCCCATCTGGGCAGTTCCCCGGGATACCGCATCAAACACTTCGAACGCTGGTACCAGCTCTTTTGCTCCGTATATCTTAACCTTGATGCGGCCACCGGACATCTCACCAATAAGTTCGCCAAGCTTGTTGGCTGAGGTGCCCAGTCCGGGAAAGTTTTTTGGCCAGGTAGTGACCATTTTCCAGTCGTAGGTTTTAGTGGTTTTTAGTGCTGTTGCC
>JARRJW010000013.1:0-33384 GCA_037388785.1 Gammaproteobacteria bacterium | reverse complement strand
CCTTCTTGCCACTTATCCCCTCGTCCTATGGACGGATTACGGGCTGTTTTGGGATGCGCTGTTTTGTCAGATCATCTTATGGAATCTCCGGTTCCCGACCTGGTTGTTTATCTTCAGGCGCCGGTGGAGGTGCTGATGCAGCGTGTACACAAGCGCAGCCGAAAAGGTGAGAGGGACATGGATCCGGGATATTTGCAGAAGCTGCTGGATCTCTACAATGGTTATTTCAGCAGCTACAAAGACTCGCCTCTGTTAATCATTAATACCGCGCATATTAATCCACTGGCCAGTGAGGAAGACTTTAAATTGCTGGTTGAAAAGATCTGTACGATCAAGGCAGGACGGCATTTTTTCAATCCTGTGCCTTCACTGTTCTGAAAAACTACTCATGCGGCACGATACGGCGTTAAAATCGAGCTCTAAATGCTCACTTACGTCATGTAAGCTGTGCTTTTTCGCTCAATTTTCCCTTGTCTAGCCCTCACATGAGCGTATTTCGTTGGTTGAACTGAGCTTATAAAGTTACACTATAAAATAGCTATAACTATTGTCCCTGACAATTAATTGCGAAAAATGATAACGATAAAAACATTAAACCAGCTAAAAGAGCAGGGTGATAAAATCTGCGCCCTGACCAGTTACGATGCCAGCTTTGCAGCGATAGCTGAAGAATCCGGAGTGGAAGTCATTTTAGTGGGCGATTCGCTCGGCATGGTGGTTCAGGGGCATGACAGTACCGTACCTGTAACGATTGATGACCTGGTTTATCATACCGCCAATGTTAAACGTGGCGCCTACAATGCATTTGTTGTTGCCGATATGCCTTTCATGAGTGATGCCTCTGCCGAAATTGCCTTGCTGAATGCCGGTCGGCTGATGCAGGAAGGCGGAGCCCAGATGGTCAAGCTCGAAGGTGGTGCCAATAAACTGGGTATTGTTAAACATCTCACCTCTTACGGTGTACCTGTGTGCGGTCATCTTGGTCTTTTGCCACAATCAATTCATCAGCTGGGTTCTTACCAGGTGCAGGGCAAAGATCCTCATCAGGCCGAGTCCATTCTTGAAGACGCTGTTGCCCTGGAGCAGGCCGGTGTACAGTTACTGGTGCTGGAGTGTGTGCCATCGCAACTGGCTAATGAAATCAGCCTGCAGCTTTCGATCCCGGTGATTGGTATTGGTGCCGGTGTCGATGTTGATGGCCAGGTACTGGTAGTTTACGACATGCTGGGACTGAGTGACCTCAACTCGCCACCCAGGTTTGTACGTAATTTTCTTCAAGGCCAGGACAGTATTCAGTCAGCCATAGCCAGTTATGTGAATGCAGTTAAATCTGAACAGTATCCTACAGAAGCCGAAAGTTATTAAATTGTTTTAGATTATGCAGGTAGTTCAAACAGTCCCTGAATTAAGGGCATTCGTCCGGGAACAAAAACAGCAGGGTAAAACCGTCGGTTTTGTTCCCACCATGGGTAATCTGCATGAAGGTCACCTTGCCCTGGTTAACCAGGCAAAAGACGGATCTGACTTTGTCGTTTCCAGTATTTTTGTCAACCCTTTGCAGTTTGGCCAGGGCGAGGATTTTGACAAATACCCGCGTACTCATCAGGCCGATATTCAAAAGCTGGCTGATACTGGTTGTCACCTGCTTTTTTTACCCAGTGTAGAAACCATGTATCCCAAACCCACAGAACAGCAGACCCGCGTTGAAGTGCCCGGACTGTCGGATATGCTTTGTGGTCAATCACGTCCAGGGCATTTTGTCGGAGTGGCGACGGTTGTCTGTAAACTGTTTAACCTGGTCACACCGGATATTGCCGTGTTTGGTGAAAAGGATTACCAGCAGCTTATGGTGATTCGTCAGATGGTTGAAGATCTTTGCATGCCGGTCAGCATTATTGGTGCGCCTATTGTCCGAGAGCAGGATGGACTGGCGATGAGTTCCAGAAACGGTTACCTGTCAAAACAACAGCGCGCTGCTGCACCATTATTGTATAAAACATTATCGGATGTTGCTGCCAAGCTTGATCAGGGAAACATTGATTTTGTTGAGCTGGAAAAGAATGCAATCAGTGAGATCAATCAAAATGGATTTGAAACTGATTATTTTGTCATTCGACGGGCTGATGATCTGCAAATACCTAACAGTAGTGATAAGGCACTTGTTGTTTTGGTTGCCGCCCGGCTGGGCAGCACGCGTCTTATCGATAACCTGCAGCTTCTCTTGAAATAAATACGTATCCTTATGGAGTGTTTCATGTTCAAACAACCAATCAATAAAATAATTAGCCTGATTTTTATTTTGTTATCAATGGCTGCTTATTCAGGTATCGCTTTTTCCGAAGAGGAGAATGATGCGGTTGAAGTCAAGTTGCAGGAAAGCAAACCGGTACCTGAAACCTTAAAAAGTGCACGTGCCACTATGGCAACCTTTTTATCTTCGATGAACGATATAAAGCGTGGTGAAGTGGAAAAGATTGACGTAGCAGTCACTACCATGGATTTAAGTTCGGTCAATCCACTGGTTTTAACTGAGCGAAGTGAAAACCTTGCCTGGACGCTACTGGAAATCATGGACCGAACCCGCCTGGTTGAGCTTAAGCGCTTGCCGGATAAGGAAGAGGGCAAGCCTTATATTTTTGCCAGTTACGATGCCGGGGTAATTCGCATTGCACGTTATCCTGATGGTCGCTGGTTATTTGATAACGAAACCATAGTTAACCTGGAAAAAATCTGGGAAGAGGTAGAGAGCCGCACCAAAGTGGCCGGTCTGGAGGATACTTCTGATGCCCATCTGCCTTTTCATATGCGTATTCGTAACCAGGTTCCAGGTGAACTGCAAAAAGTGCGTTTCCTGTTGGAAACCTGGCAATGGATTGGCATTTTAATCATTATCGGAATCGGTACCCTGCTGGATAAACTGATCAGTATTTTGCTGGTCTTTATTGTCAGAAACTTCAGGCGCCGTCGTGAAAACAGCTCACTGGCTGATGTCGATGATGAGATATTACGTCCCCTCGGCCTGATGGTAATGGCAGCGACCTGGTGGGCAGGTATCAACCTGATGGGACTGCCTGAACAGGCGATGTTGATTTTGCTGGTTGCGGTTAAGTTCCTTGCCGGGGTTTCTGGTGTCTGGGGAGCATATCGCCTGGTTGATATCGTTGGTGTCTACCTTCTCAAGCGAGCCAAGGCTACAGATACCAAAATGGATGATGCTCTGGTTCCGCTGATTCCTAAAACCCTGAAAATCTTTGTCACTGTTATTGGTATTGTGTTTATTGCCGATAACCTGAACATCAACGTATCCGGGCTGATCGCGGGTCTTGGTCTTGGTGGTTTGGCATTTGCCCTGGCTGCCAAAGACATGGTGCAGAATCTGTTTGGCTCGGTCACGATTTTGCTGGATAAGACCTTTGCTGTCGGTGACTGGATTATCGTTGATGGTAGTGAAGGCTCGGTGGAACGCATCGGTTTTCGCAGTACCCGGATCAGGACTTTTTACAACTCGGTGCTGACAGTACCTAATTCTGCCTTTATCACAGCCACGGTTGATAACATGGGTGAACGTCGTTACCGCCGCTTTAAATCCAAGTTGGGTCTGACTTACCAGACACCACCGGAAAAAGTCGAAGCATTCTGTGAAGGCGTGCGTGAACTTGTTCGTCAGCATCCTTACATGCGCAAGGATTATTACCATGTCTATTTCAATGGCTACGCCGATAGTGCCCTGGAAATACTGGTTTACGTGTTCTGGGAAACGCCTGAATGGGGTACTGAATTGCGCGAGAGGCACCGGTTTTTACTTGATATTCTCAGGTTGGCCAGAGAAATTGGCGTTGATTTTGCCTATCCTACCCAGACGCTTTTCATGAAGCAGGACGATACACCTGACCCGGAACATGAGGGACTGTCGCTGGCCGGGGAACTCGATAGCAGTCGGGATATTGCCAGAAAAATTGTTGATGGCTCAACCGGGTTGAATGTCAAACCGCCACCTGTCAGTTACTAGCAGCCACGTTTAGCCATTGGAAAATAAGCGATATTTGAAACAAATCAGGGATAAACGCTATAATAAAAAATTCCTGATCGAGGGTTTTATATGCAGCTGACAATGTTGAAATCAAAATTGCACCGTGCCTGTGTCACGCATGCTGTTATTTTCATCCAGGTACACCAGAGAAGGCTTGAAAGCTTTCGCCTCCTGTTCTTCCAGGGTCGTATAGGTTCGAGAATAATTTCAGTCAATGGTGCTGCCGCTCATAAAGCCAACCCTGATGACCGTATTATCATCTGTACCTATACGACCCTGGAAGAACAGGAGGCGAAAGCTTTCAAGCCTTCTCTGGTGTACCTGGATGAAAATAACCGGGTAACAGGCACCGGCGAGAAAATTGCCGTACAGGCCGCCTGATTTAACTTTCCGCCCGAACTTTCTTTATAGCTGCTATTTCCTGTCGTCTCTTTTCTTCCCGAATTTGATTCGCTGAGGGTTTTTCACCGTACTTTTCAGTGAATTCGATAATCCAGTCTTTCAGGTTCGCTGATCGAATGGCATCATAATCATTTAACAAGATTTCCAACTGTGGATACGCTGTAGGCGCCGGAATCACTTTTCCCTCAACTGTCAGATATCTGCCGAGTGAATCAGCCTTGCACGCCAGTCCCATCAGCTTCAGGTATTGCTTGCCGCCCTTGTTATGAAAGCTGTTGTCCTCAAAAAACTCCACCAGTTTTGAAGGGTTACCTTCCCGAATGCGGTGAACGCTAAGATGCTCTGTGGCAACATCCCTGATGAGATTCATTACCTTTTTGGGTGGTTTGAGCCTTGAAAAAACTTTATCCAGAATTGGTAAAACCACTTCCTTGTCTTCATGGCCGTGATGTTTGCCAAGCATTGAGCCATCCTCGTTAAATAAGAGGTGCTGGGGCGTCACTGCCTTACCGACATCATGCCAAAGCGCAGCAGACAGGACAGCAGTTCTGTCGTTGCTATCGAGCTGGTACTGACCTGCCAGTTCGGCAGCCTTGCGCAGCACCAGCAGGGTATGAATCCAGACATCGCCTTCAGCATGATAGTCGGCACGTTGCGGGATATTGATCATGGCAGCAAGTTCCGGAAACAGAATCCGGTGAGCATCAACTTTGCGCAAAACCTCAAAAAATATATCGGGCCTGGTTTCCTGGAAATTTTTTTCAATTTCAAGCCAGATGCGTTCCGGTTTGAGCGCCTGAAGTTCTCCTGAAGCGGTAATTGATCGCATCAGTTCAAGCGTTTCAGTAGCTATGGAGAATTCGGGGAACCTGGCAGCAAACCGGGCCACACGCAAAACTCTTAACGGGTCTTCGGCAAAGGCAGGAGTCACATGCCTGAGGCATCCGTTCTTCAGGTCTTCTAGTCCGTTAAACGGATCAATCAACTCTCCCTGGGCATCTTTGGCAATGGCGTTGATGGTCAGGTCTCTTCTGGCGAGATCCTGTTCGACCGAAATCTTTGGGCTAAAGTCAGTGACGAAACCACCATAGCCGGCACCGGATTTTCTTTCAGTGCGTGCCAGCGCATATTCATCACCGGACTCAGGATGAAGAAAAACCGGGAAATCTTTACCAACCTGCCTGAAACCCAGTGCTATCATTTCCTCAGGGGTGGCACCGGTCACCATGAAATCCCTGTCTTTGGATACCAAGCCCAGCACTTCATCACGAACCGCACCACCAACAAGGTAGAGCTTAAATTTTTCCGGTAAATTAACAGCCATTTTGTAGAATTACGCCAAAATTTCAGGGAAGCGAATACTTTACTATCCAGTTAAATATCGCCATAATACGCGACTGTCTACCATGGTGGGTATAGCTCAGTTGGTAGAGCCCCGGATTGTGATTCCGGTCGTCGTGGGTTCGAGTCCCATTATCCACCCCATACAAGTTGTTGATTTATCCTTAGTCAACATGTCCATTAAGGCTCGCTTAATGCGGGCCTTTCTTATTTTTATCAAAACCTTGCTTGTTATCAAAACTATGCGTCCGATATCAGAAGCTGCTGTCGTAGCTCACAATGTAGATCACGGTGTAGATCACAGTTCAGGTCATATCAGTTTTCAATCGAACCGGTCAGGATCCACGACACGACACAAGGATGTTGATTGAAAAAGCCCGAACAGAAGAAAGATTGTTTCAATCCTGGAGTATGACCCTCAAAGTGCTGGTCGATTCTGATCTTGATTGATTCAAAGCAGTTCATAAAGTGCTGGAAGTGCTTATCAGGATATTGATCCCTGGATGAATCGAATCAGTTGTTAAATGATTTACAAAAAGGGTTTAAAAATTGAGTTAATAATATTTGCGGTTAATGCCAGAAGCAACTGACGGCCTTTTTTGAAAAGTCCATGAATAAATCAGAACTAAACCTGTAATCTATGAAGCTTTTTATATTAATAATGCGTCTTAGGAAGTTAATGGCTTGTCCCACTCAGGTGTGTCGCTAAAGCAGATATCCAGGTGATCTGAAAAGGCCTTGACCCTGAGCGGGGTTAATCTTCCCGGCGGATAAACCGCATAAATACCAACAGCGGACTTTTGGTAATCCTGTAATACAGGAATTAAGCGGCCCGATTGAATATACTTTGAAAGAATGAAAGTGGGCGCTGATATAATACCCAGGCCATTAGCTGCTGCATCTGCCAGTACTTCACCATTATTGGACCGCATTCTTACCTGCGGTTGCCCCTGTATTGGCTTGCCTTCTGTTCCCTGGTATTGCCATTGTTGTGTATAAGTGATGTTGCTGTATTGCAGGCCAATATGATGGTTTAAGTCCCGGGGCGTTTCAGGCTGTCCATATTTTTCAAGATAAACTGAACTGGCGCAGGTAACAGAGCGAGACAAGCCAAGTTTTCTTGCTATCAGCGTAGAATCTTCAAGTTCACCAATACGCACAGCCATATCAAAACCATCTTCAACCAGGTTGATATTCCGGTCATTCAGATCGAGTTCAATTTCAATTGCCGGATGCTGGATTAGGAATTCATTGGTGGCTTTGGACAAGTGTTCAACACCAAATGACAGAGGCGCGGCTATCTTGATTCTACCCCTTATTTCACGGCTATGACTGGATGTTGCAAGTTCAGCATCCTCGAGATCAGAAAGTATTTGCACGGCCCGCTGGTAAAACTGGCGTCCCTCATCGGTAACGGAAATTCGGCGCGTGGTCCGGTTCAGCAGCCGGCTGTTGAGGCTTTTTTCCAGTTCGCTGATGCGACGGCTGATGACGGACTTGGCAATTCCCAGGCGCTGGGTGGCAGCCTGGAACCCGCCTGATTCGACAACCGCAGTAAATGCCTGAAGCGCTGCAAACTTATCCATATTGTTACAAAAAATAGAACAAAGTGTTTTATTTATCGCCATTTATCTTTATTTTGTCAACAACTAATCTTTATCATGTCGAAACAACAAATGAATGGAAGGGAGAGTGAAATGAGTCAACCAACATTAACTGCATTAACCCAGGTGGCTGCAAGGGGAGCCATGTCAGTGATTTTCCTGGTGGCCGGGGTGTCAAAAATAAACGGTTACACCGGGACCCAGGCTTACATGGACAGCATGGGTGTGCCGGGTGAGTTATTGCCGCTGGTTATCGCTTTGGAATTAGTCGGCGGATTAAGCCTGTTACTCGGTTGGAAAGTCCGTATATCGGCATTTCTGCTTGCTGGGTTTTCGGTATTAAGTGCAGTGATTTTTCATTGGAATTTTGCTGACCAGATGCAGTCTATTCTGTTTATGAAAAATATTGCCATAGCTGGGGGCCTTCTGCTTCTGGTAACCGGTCCAACCCATACCTGGTCTGTTGATGCGAAAACAAGTTGAGGGAATTAACGATGCGAACAGTGAAACAAATTATCAAGGGCATGCCGGCCACTGATGGTGCGGGTGTTGAATTAACCCGTGTCATTGGCCAACCGGCTTTGAATATGTTGGATCCATTTCTTTTACTGGATGCTTTTCGGTCAGATAAACCGGAAGACTACATCGCCGGTTTCCCACCACATCCGCACCGGGGGTTTGAAACGGTAACTTACCTGCTGGAAGGGCGTATGCGCCACAAGGATAATGCCGGTCATGAAGGTGTGATTGAATCGGGTGGTATTCAGTGGATGACTGCAGCCAGGGGTATAGAACATTCTGAAATGCCTGAACAGGAAAATGGCTTGCTCGAAGGTTTTCAGCTTTGGGTAAACCTGCCGGCCGAGCATAAAATGGATGCACCTGCTTACCAGGAGTATTCGAAAGAGAAAATTCCGGTTGAAACGCGTGATAATGGCTCAGTAATAAGGGTAATTACCGGTAAGACATCACAAGGAACCCGGGGGCCAGTGGAACAACCATTGACTGAACCGTTGTACCTGGACGTGACGTTACCGGCTAATCAACAATTCGATGAGGCACTACCGAAGTTACACAATGCCTTTGTTTATGTGATTAACGGCCCGATAGAAATTGCCGGAAACAGCCTTTCAAGGGATGAACTGGCTATCCTGTCCGAAGGCGAAAGTATCAGCATTCACGCTGCAGCAGATGATGTGCGCTTTTTATTAATAGCGGGAAAACCGTTAAATGAGCCGGTTGCCAGGGGCGGGCCTTTTGTCATGAACACAAAGGATGAGATTGATCAGGCGTTTGAGGACTACAGACTGGGAAGGTTTTGATTAATATCTGCAAATACATTTTCTGTCGGTATCAGGAGATATCTAACGGAAGCTGAATCAAAACTTCACAACCACTATTTGGCTGACTCTGGCAATTTATTGTTCCCTTGAGTTTTTGGGTAACGAGGTTGAAAACAATGTGCATGCCAAGTCCGGTTCCACCTGAACCTCTGCGGGTTGTGAAGAACGGGTCAAATATTTTTTCCAGTACATTTTCAGGCATGCCATTGCCGTTATCTCTGTATCTTAGGTTAACCTTATGATCGGATTGTTCAGTAGAAATTATAATTTTTCCGGGCTTTTGTCCTTCATCAAAACCATGTATCAGGGAGTTAATGATTAAATTGGTGAGGACCTGGGCAATAGCGCCCGGGTAGGTGGTCACTTCAATTTTGTTGCCGGGGTCAAAATCAACCATTACCTTGGTAGCTTTCCATTTTGGTTGCAGGCTGGTGAGCACTTCGTGGATATAATGGTTTAATTCGAAATGACGGGTTTCATCCACTGACTGATCAACGGCAACCTGCTTGAAGTTGTTAATCAGATCTGATGCTCTTACCAGGTTGGTTAACAGTAATTTTGATCCGGTTTCTGTTTTATCAACAAAATCGACTAAAGATGATTTTTTGATTTTGCCACTGTCCAGCATTTTTCTTCAGTGCTTTTGAAGTGTCCTGCAGTGTTGAAGAGGCCGTTACACAAACACCTATAGGTGTATTGATTTCATGTGCTACGCCACTGACAAGTCCACCTAAAGCTGCCATTTTTTCATTTTCAATCAACTGAGTCTGGGTTCTATGAAGTTCATCAAGGGTTTCTTTTAAAGATGCGTTCGACTTTTTAAGCTCAATTGTTCTGGATTCAACCATTTCCTCCAGTTCAGTCTGGTACTCTTTCAGATGTTCGGCCTGAATTTCCAGCGTTTCCTGTCTTTGGCTAACCTGGTGATCCATTTCTTCAAATGCTTCGATCAGTGTTTGTGTTTCTTTGGAAGGTTTAATTTCAAAAGCTGGAATTTCTTTACCAAAGGCCTTTGCCTGAAGTGCGTTCGAGACTGCCTGGATTGGAGTGAAAACCATTTTGTTTATCGAAACAAGAACAATGTAGAGAAAAGCAATACCGACAATAATAACAATGGCAATAAATATGAAAGCTTTATCGATGGACCTGTTCAGAGTGCTGTTGGCATATCTTTCTTCTTCCCTTAAATTTTTTTCAACCTTGCTTAAAGATTTAAAGATGCTGTTTTCTTCGGGGATGATGTTTTTATCGAGAAAATTCCAGTCCTGCCGCCATTGTCTGGATTCACTTTGAATGCGCATTTCAGAGAATATATCCAGCCAGGTGTAAACACTTTCCTGCATTTGTTGCAGAGCTTCAAGTCCTTCGAAGCTATCCTCTTCTTCAAGGTAGTACTGTTCCAGCTGATCCAGGTTTGTAATCAAAACTTCACTGATGCTAAGTGCAGAATTTGCCTGGGACTCCAATATTTCAGTGGAAAATGAAGCCAGTCGATTTGCCAGGTAGATTCTCATTTGTGAAACCAGTGAAACCCATGCGGTACGGGTTTTCAATAACAACGGATAGATATTTTCCTGCTTCGGAATTAGGCTGCCACTTTCTATCTCGTCAATCATGATCATGATATTGCTGCTAAATTTATCATCAATGCCGGTCATTTCATTCGCTGACAGAGACATGGCTGGAAACTGTAGTTCCACATTCATCCGAATAGTGATGAGTTCTTCCAGTATGCTTTTGAATCGCTTCAGTTTATTAATGAGCACGTCGCTATCCAGGTCATGACTATGCTTGGTGACTTCGTTCTGCTTGAACTCTTTAATTATCTGAATCATTTCATCTACGATATTGTAGATAACGTTTTCCTGGTTGTGGTAAATCGGGTCAATTAAAAAGTTTAATATGGATTGTTGCAGGATGATTCTCTTTTGTTTGAATTGATTGATTTTTTCAAGTTGAGCATCAATGAACTGGACTTCTTTAAAAACATGTTCTTTTTCGTTGATGGTTGAGGCATAAAAATAAATTGCTATGGCTATAATGACAAAGCCAATGAATAAGGTTTGCAGGAAAAACTGCTGTTTTAAACTTTTGTTCTCTGAATGAGTAAAGAGCATTGATGTTGTAATAATATTTAATCTTATTGTCTATATATCGGCATTACGCACTCATTCTTTAGCCTGATTCAATAACCTAAAAACAATCTTTATCAGTGATTTCTAATATTCCAGGGAAGCTGCTATTAATTATTTAAATATCATAAGGTAGGCTGCTTAATGAATACGATCATGTCATTCAGGCTTTCGATGGACCACTTCGGTAACGGTTATTCATTGTTGAGCTATCCGAGAAAATAGCCTTTTGACAGTCTTAAAATCGGCCGGGAGTTTGTTCAAGGTATTGAGTCGCCAAAGCAGATGGAGATGCTCTCAGTAATGTGTTGTGACATTGCCCAAGGCTATTTTATCAGTAAACCGCTGTCATTTAATGAACTTATCAACTTCCTCGAGCAAGACAGCCATCAGGCTAATGCATTTACCTGGATGTATATAGCTTTCAATTATGTCTAAATTCGCTATAGTTTATCTCATTGATGGCCGATTCAATGCCAAACCAACTTGAGGTAAAAATACTCATGGAATCCAAGCTTTTTGAAACATACAAACTCGGGAACCTGGAAATCAAAAACCGTATTGTCATGGCACCGATGACACGCTGTCGTTCCGGTAACAGCGGAGTGCCATCTGAATTGACCTGCCAGTACTATGCCCAGCGGGCAACATCCGGTCTAATCATTACTGAAGGCGTACCTGTTTCTCAACAGGCCATGGGTTATCTCTGGACACCACGTATTGATGGCGCTGAGCATGTCACTGGCTGGTCCAAGGTTACCAATGCGGTTCACAAGGAAGAAGGTGTTATTTTTATGCAGATCTGGCACGTTGGTCGCGTCTCGCATACCAGCCTGCAACCGGATGGCATCGCGCCGGAAGGACCCACAAGTGACCAGCCTGATGAAGCAGTCTGTTTTGCCTACCAGGAAAATGGTCAGCCGGGCTATGTACCAACCAGTCAGCCCCAGGCACTCAACGAGGAAGGGCTGGAGCGTATCAAGGCTGAGTTTGTTCAGGCCGCCCGCAATGCCCGTCAGGCTGGCTTCGACGGGGTTGAGATTCATGGTGCCAATGGCTACCTGTTTGATCAGTTTCTAAATTCCGTGGTGAACACGCGTAGCGATGATTATGGAGGCAATGTCGAAAACCGTTGCCGTTTTTTGCTTGATGTCGTCAAAGCGGTAGGAGAGGAGATCGGTTTTGCCCGTACCGGTGTTCGTATCTCACCGAATGGTCGATTTAACGATATGCCCGAAGATCCTGAAATGGAGGAAACCTTTGTCTATTTGGCCAAAAAACTTCATAAAATGGGCGTTGTCTATTTGCACATCAACGACCAGACAACCTTTGAATTGCCCGGCATACCCGAGGGCATGATTGAAAAGATTCGTGAAGTGTTCCCGGGAACCATAATTTTATGTGGTGGTTATAACAAGGAACTTGCTGACCAGGCGCTCGACAGTGGCCTCGCAGACCTTATCGCTTTTGGTGTGCCTTATCTTGCCAATCCGGATCTGCCGGCCCGCATGAAAAATGGCTGGCCGCTGAATGATGCCGATCGTGAAACGTTTTACGGCGGCGCAGAAAAAGGCTTTACAGACTATCCAACATACCAGGCCAATGAAACAGAAGCGTCAGAAGAGGCAAGTCAAGCCGGCTAGTCTTCAGGTATTACAGGCTACAGTTTTCGTTGCACTTGTCCCTGATACGCCAGTCGGCAAATTTTAGATATAACCAGTTTAATGGTTTAACCAGTCTAAGCCGGGTTAGCAGCTGGCTGAGCAATCGGTAGGGTTTAAGAAACGACCAAAGATAAACAAAACCATAAGCGCCGACATGAAATTGGCCTTGCGGTGATAGCACATGAAACTGTCGCATGGCTGCATCGTAACTCAAATTAAACTTTTCAAGTACCGTGACTTCCCGCGAGATATCAAGCCACGTTATCTGGCTGGCTCCTGTGCATTTTTTGTAATGCGCAATTTCCTTGCTGCATAGTGGGCAGGCACCATCGTAAAAAACGACGGGTTTATTGCTAGCGGGGCTTTTCATCAGCTTTTGTCTCAACAGGGTTTTCAGAATCAATCAGTTCAAGGCTGTCAGCGGTATAGGTCGGGCCTTTCATGATGTAGACAGTGAATGCGCCAATGGCAACCGTAAAAATGGCCGTCCAGATGGTTATCAGCACAGAGATGCTGATAATATCGATAAACTCGGTTTGCTTGAGTTGCAAAGAAGCATTTTCAGCAACAATCAGCCAGTGAGCCAGTTGATTGGTCAGGTAGATTGCCAGGCCGCTTAACAAAAAAGCAGCCGGTGTCTGTTTCAGGATACGCCACTCTAGTCCATAGCGTTTCGGATGTCTGGTCGCTGACTCTTGACGTTGCATGACTATAACTCCTCGAGTGTCGAAGACAGTGATCTCAGGTCACCACAGATATGGGTAGCATTCATGCTGGAAAAGAACGGGGCGTAGCGCTGTGCCTGGCCGCCACCGACGATAACAAATATATCATCGGCCAACGCACTGGAAAGGGTATTGATTTCCTGTTCTAAAAATTTTTCATCAGCCCTGCTGACCAGGCTCAGCAAAATGCCTTTGGATTCGGTCGAGAGTACAGCAGCAGCAATGTCAGTGGCGGGCATTTCAGCGCCCATGAAACGCACTCTCCAGCCCTGCATCGCGGCAATGATTGCAGCCATTAGGGCGCCGAGTTCATGTCGCTGTCCGACCGGGGTGGTTACCAGCAGCGCCGGGCCGGCGTGTACTTCCCGATGCAGAAGATTGAGCAGAAAACGTTTAATCTGAATGCTGGCCAGGTGTTCATGCGCGATTCTTAAATTGCCTTTATTCCAGGAATCACCCATATATTCCAGGGCTTTTGCGAGTACTTCCTCGAGAAAGACTATTTGAGGTAGGGCAGTGGAAGCATTAACGAGACTCTGAAAAATGCCGTCTTCATCCATCTGGATAATACTGTCAATCAGCGGCTCTAGATATTTCTCACGGGTATAGTCCTGCTCTGTGTTTTTGATGTGAATCGATGTTGTCTGCACCAGGTCCCCGTTTAGCAGCGCCTCAAGAGCCTGATGATCGAGGGTAGATATGTCACTGATTCTTCTGCCACTGAGAGTCACCTTGTGCAGCAGGGACAATCTTTGAATGTCCTGATCCGAATATAACCTGCGTCCATTGGTGTGGCGCTGTGGCTCGACCACCTGGTAGCGTTTTTCCCAGGCACGGATAACATCTTTGCTGAGTCCGGTTCTTCGGGCGACCACCTGAATTGGGTGCAGGGTAGCGGTATCGTTAGTCTGAATAATTTGCATCTAATTATTATAGTCCAATTGTTGTCTAAGACAAATATTTGACAAATAAATTGAAGGTCCTAGAATTTGAGTTTCCTAATAGTTAAATAGGAATGAATTCTCTTTTCAGGATCTCACCATGGCACAGCAATCGACATTACCTCATTCGCGTTTCGGCCGTTTTGCAAAACTCGGTGGTCTAGCCAGTTCACTTGCCGGAAGCGTGATATATGAAGGTGGAAAAAACCTGTTATCTGGAAATAAGCCGGTTATTTCCGACCTGGTGATGAGCCCGAAAAATGCCAGCAGGATTTCAGAAAAACTCTCTGAAATGCGTGGTGCTGCGATGAAAGTCGGCCAGTTGTTATCCATGGATGTTGGCTACCTGTTGCCGAAAGAAGTTTCTGAAATATTTTCCAGCCTGCGTAATGATGCCCATCAAATGCCGATGTTGCAGGTTGCCGATATTCTGGTTGATGGCCTGGGGAAAAACTGGAAGAACGAGTTCAAACGCTTTGCCTTTAACCCGATTGCATCGGCGTCTATTGGCCAGGTGCATTCAGCTGAGTTAAAAAATGGCAAACAGGTGGCAATCAAGCTTCAGTATCCCGGAGTAAGGGAAAGTATCGACAGTGATATCAATAACATTGCGATGATGCTTAACCTTTTCAGGATGATTCCCGAAGATGTCGATATAGCACCTCTAATTGAAGATGCACGACAGCAGTTACATGCCGAGGCTGATTATGTCAGTGAAGCCGCTTTCCTGAATGAATTTCGAGAATATGTCGCAGAAGATGAACGTTTCGAACTGCCAGAAGTTATCGAGGCATTAAGCAGTGATAAAATTCTCACCACAACTTTCATGGAAGGCATTGTTATATTTGCCAATTATTTGTTTTCGGAAACGACTGGAAAAATACAGCTTCTCGATTTTGGTGCAACCCGACGCTACCCGTCCAGCAGCTGCAATAACTTTATGCAATTACTGAAAGCCTGTATCGAAAGTGACAAGGAAACGGTATTGAACTATGCGATTGCAATTGGTTATACATCAGTCGATGATGAAAGCAGTTACCAGTCTGCCATCGTTGACCTGATTATGACAGCCACCATGCCTATCAGACATGATGGGGCTTTTGATTTCAGGCATAGTCAACTGAGCCAGTTGATGATGGAAAAGCTGATGAAACTCAGGTTTGAACAACGCTACACTCGTTTACCACCTACAGATATTCTGTTTCTGCACCGCAAGCTGGGCGGTTTGTACCTATTGCTTTCACACCTGGGAGCCAGGGTCAATGTCAAACAATTAGTTCACGATACATTATTGCAATCCTGATTCCTGTTTGTCATGCCGCAGATTGATTGGCTTGAACAGCCGGTAAAAAAACTGTCGCCGGCTTTTCCGGAAAAGCTGGCAATTGTTGACCTGGAAACAACCGGGGGCAGTCCCAGGTATCACCGGGTGATTGAAATAGGTGTATTGCTGGTTGAGAACGGTCAGCTGGTCAAACGTTGGCAGACATTTATTCATCCCGGGGTTGGCATACCCGAAAAGATAAATCGCCTGACTGGTATTTCAGACCATGATGTACTCAAAGCACCCGATTTTAAACAGGTCGCCGAGGAATTATCAGACCTTTTGGACGATCATGTGTTTGTCGCACACAATGTCCGTTTTGACCAGGGCTTTCTGAAAGCTGAATTCAAACGCTGTGGAATTGCTTTCAAACCCAGAATGCTTTGTTCGGTTAAGCTCAGTCGTCATCTTTTTCCTCAATTTAATCGTCATAGCCTTAATCACATAATTAAGCGCTTTGGTTTTAATGTTAAGCATCGTCACCGTGCAATGGATGATGCCGAGGTTATCTGGCAATTTTTTCTGGCGATTTCACAGATTCATCAGGAACAGGAAATCCGTTCTGCCTGTGAGCTGATTTTCAAGGCGCCGGCATTGCCTGCCATGTTAGACAGTGAAACCATCAGTGCGCTTCCCAANNNGCAAACTGCTATACATCGGCAAGTCAGTCAATATTCAGGAAAGGGTAAAAAGTCACTTTTCCCAGGACTATCAAAGAAGCCGGCAGTTTCGTTTATATTCGTCTGTGGCACATATTGAGTATGAGCTGACACCATCCGATTTTGGTGCGCAGATTAAAGAGAGTCAGCTGATCAAGCAACTGCATCCGGATTTTAATTTAAGGCTGAAAAAATCGCGTTATCTGTATTTTTATAGTCTCGAGGAAAATGAAGATGGCTACCAAGAGGTTAGAATAGAACGTATAGATGCCTCGATACCGGATTCCAAACAGCATTATGGGCTTTTCAGAAGCCAGAAGCAGGCCCAGACGCAATTGGCCAAGCTCGCTGATAACTTTTTTCTTTGTTACAAGCTGCTTGGTCTGGAAAAGTCGACCAAAATCAAAAAGGCCTGCTTTCGCACCCAGTTAAAAAAATGTTTTGGTGCCTGCTGTGGTCAGGAGACAGCAGACCTGTATAACGAAAGACTTGCTAGCGCGATGAAAAATTATCAAATTATGCAATGGCCCTGGAATGATGCTGTGCTGATCAGGGAAAGCGACATGGAAGACAAGGATTTCAGCCGCTATCATCTGGTTGACCAGTGGCGCTATCTTGGCCAGCTGAGCACAGAACAGGAGCTGGCAGACAAGGGTTACTGTTACGCTAATAAAGCTGTTAATGCGCGGCAGCAGACAAATGTAGATATCAACAATACACCGGCATTATCCGATCAGTTTTTTGATCTCGATATTTACTTTATCCTGGTGAGGTTCCTGTTAAACCCGTCATCAAAAAAACTACAGGGTATTCGCGTTTTTCCACTGGCTAAAATGGCAGAGTTGTAAAGACTCAATGGCTTTAAGCTAACTAATTAAGATAATTATTTAAGATAACTATTTAAGATAACTGGCCCTTGCCAATAGTGCGATTTGTAAAGTTGAACAGGCTTTTTCTGTACCTATATACACTGTGTAGTAAATGAACAAAGTTTATTTACTTTGACTCCTTTTATTTGCCCCGTATCCCCTGCGGGGCCATTTTTTCCCATGCTACTAGCAGGCTTTAAAGGTTATATATTGGGCTATCATAGCATTGAAATGTAAGGGGGAAGCTTATGCAGGCATTGGTCATTGGTGGAAGTGGTGGCATTGGTACAGCTTTTGTAGAGCATCTAAACGAACACACTGACCTGGATGTGATAACCACCTATCATCGGCATGAGCCTAATTCAGCTCTGCCGGGAATTACCTATCAGCAATTGGATATTACTGATGAGCCATCAGTGGAATCTTTCTGTCAATCGATCGGCGATATCGGTCTTTTTATCAACGCTGCGGGTTTTTTACATCGTGATAATTTCTCTCCGGAAAAGTCAACGCGTCATATCAACAAAGACTATTTCATGGCGAGCATGATGGTCAATGCATTGCCAACGTTGTTATTTGCCCGCTACCTCGCCCCCAAATTTCGTCATCAAACACCGGCGGTATTTGCCACGGTTTCTGCCAGGGTTGGCAGTATTGAAGAAAACCATCTTGGCGGCTGGTACAGTTACCGTGCTTCCAAGGCGGCTTTAAACCAGGTACTTAAAACACTGTCGATTGAGTGGCGCAGAAATTTGCCGAATGTTTGTGTGGCGGCACTGCATCCGGGAACAACCGATACCTCGTTGTCCAGACCATTTCAGAAGAATGTGCCCGAGGGGCAATTGTTTTCACCTGAGCAGTCGGTTACTTATATGATGCAGGTTATCGAGCAGTTAACCCCCGAGCTTAGTGGCAAATTCTGGAGCTTTGATGGTGAGGAACTGCCCTGGTAAACAACCCTGTTAAACGCCTCTGCTAAAACAACCTAATTCAACTCCGCTAAAAAGGCTTCAGCATCCTGTTTTATCTTGCTGCGTTTTTCTTCAGCCATTTTTGCAAGCGTGCGGTAGGGCATTGCCAGCCGTTGGTTTTTTTCAAGCTTATCCCGGTTCCGGTCAAGAAAATACCAGTACAGATAATTAAAAGGACAGGCGTTCTTGCCATTTTTTTCCTTAACACTGTAATGGCAGTTTTTGCAGTAATCTGACATACGGTTGATGTAGGCTCCGGATGCAGCGTAGGGTTTACTGGCAAGCAAGCCTTGATCAGCATAGAGCACCATGCCATGGGTATTAGGCAGTTCTACCCAGTCAAAGGCATCGGCATAGACACTCAAGTACCACTCTTCTACTGCTTTGGGGCTTAAACCGGTTAACAGTGAAAAATTACCAATCACCATTAAACGCTGGATATGATGGGCATAGGCATTGCGCATGGTCGATTGAATCGATTGTTTTAAACAGAACATTTCTGTTTCAGCATTCCAGAAAAATTCCGGTAAAGACCGGTCGGCAGCAAAGGTATTGGTTTCGGCATAGCCTGGCATTTTCAGCCAGTAAATACCGCGCACATATTCACGCCAGCCGAGGATCTGACGAATAAAGCCTTCGACGGTTTCAATCGGCAGGTCATTGTTTTCCCCTGCCTGTAATACCGCTTCACAGACTTCTCTCGGACTGAGCAGGCCAATATTGATATAGGGTGATATGATGGCATGGAACAGAAAATCTTCATCTGTTTTCATTGCATCCTGGTATGGCCCGAAATGAATCAGTTGTTGCTGAATAAAATCACCCAGTACTGTCAATGCCTGTTCCCTGTTAACAGCCCAGTGGAAAGTATCGAGTTCACCAGGGTTGTCAGGAAATTTTTCAGTAACCATTTTGATCACGTCGCGAGTCACATCATCAATCGCTGGAATGGCTCTTTCTGGGAGGTTAATTGAAGTTGCCAATGGTTTTCTGTTGGACTGGTCATAGTTCCATTTACCGCCAACGGGCTTACCATTTTGCATCAGCCAGCCGGTTTGCTTGCGCATGTAACGATAAAAATTTTCCATGCGAAGCTGTTTTTGCGTATCAGCCCATTGTTTAAATTCTGCTATCGAACAAAGAAAGCGGCTATCCGGACGTATTTCAATGGTTGCATCGAGGTTGTCCTGCCAGCTTTCAAACATTTGCAGCACACGCCATTCACCCGGTTCAGTCACAATCAATTTTGAGCAGCCGTGTTTTTTTAACGCGCGTTTGACTTCTCCAGTGAAACTGCCCGTATTACCAGGGCTGTTCAAGCTAATGTAATCTACGTTAATGCCTTCATCCTGAAGTTCAGCAGCAAAGTGGCGCATAGCACTGAACAGTAACGCGAGCTTTTGCCTGTGATGCGTTACATAGGTGGCTTCTTCTGTAACCTCGCATATCAGAACGATATCTTGTTCCTGGTTATTTTCAGGATCAAGATCAGTTAATGAAGACAGTTGTTTTGTAAGCTGGTCTCCCAGGACCAGTCTGAGACTGCGTGATTTTTTCAATGAATCTGGCTTTTCAGCAGGGAATCAGGTTTTCCAGGATGGCAGGTTATGAACCATGTTGATATCGTTAACCATTGCCAATACACGCCAGGACTCCAATGGGAACCTGACACTACCATCTTCCTCGCCGTACTTGTCCATAAGCGTTTTTTCGATATCGGTGTTGAAATTAAATACACCGATACCGCGCATACCCCAGCCCTGGAACAGACGGGCATCGATCACCTCAAAGGAGATCAGTTGTACATTTGTATGACGATCATCGCGGACAATTTTCATAAAGGTATCATTAATATCTTCATAACGTCCTTCGAGAATTTGCAAAAAATGGGTTTCGGTAGATAGCAATAATCCGCTGATTTCATGTTCAGTATTGTCTTTTTCTGAAGCGTGCAGGATATCCTCAATGGTTTGCCATTCAATTGGTTTGATACTTTTGCTTTTATAAATTATGCGATACAAGGTATGTCTCCTGGCTAATATTTAATTGTTATCTGATAAGGGTAGCTGAACAATCATTGTGGTGCCTATAGATTGTTCTTCAGGAGGGCTTTCTGCCCATAAATTGTTTAAAAAACATGAGTAAAAAACTCAAACTGCGATTTCCGCTTCATAATGGCGGATATTATCCCAGCGGGCCAATGCAGCCTTGCGGCTTTCAGCAAGATCAATCACCGGTTCCGGATAGTCAAAACCGGTGTCGTTGTTGGGTAATCCATATATCAGGAAGCGACGCTCGGCTTCGGCCAGTTCCGGTATCCAGTGCTTGATGTATTCGCCTTCCGGATCAAAGCGCTCAGTTTGTCGGGGTGGACTGAAAATTCTGAAATAGGGCGCAGCATCAACCCCGCAGCCTGCTGTCCATTGCCAGCCGAGGGTGTTTGAGGCCAGGTCTGCATCAACCAGTGTATCCCAGAACCAACGGGCCCCTTCGAGCCAATGAAAGCCCATGTTTTTTGTCAAGATGGACGCACAAATCATGCGTACCCGGTTATGCATATAGCCGGTTTGCCAGAGCTCGCGCATGCCGGCGTCAACAATCGGTATACCGGTTTTGCCCTGTTGCCAGGCTTTGAGTAATTTTTCATGGTTACTGGTTTTTATCCAGCCCTGTTGATCAAATCGCTTGTCCAGCGACTTAAGTGAGGATTCCGGAAAATGGTAGAGCAGGTAATAACCGAATTCACGCCAGCCAATTTCGGCAAAGAATTTCTCCAGACAACTGTAGGGTAGTTTTCCTGAGTCAGCAGCACTGCGGGCATTATGAATAATCTGCGCAGGTGAAATTTCACCGAAATGTAAATGCGCTGATAGCTTTGAAGTACCGTCCACCGAAGGTATGTCACGATCGTGCTTGTAACCGGATAATATATTTTGTAGAAACAGGTCAAGCCTTTGGTGAGCGCCATGTTCTCCTGGATTCCAGTGGTTGGTAAAAGGTTTATACCAGGTAATTTCTGGCAGCAGATTTAAATCATCGATGGTTTTGGTACTGGACGCTGGTTTTGCTGAATGTATTTTTTCCGGAGCCGGCAAAGGCAGGTCCAATTGATCGATAATCGATGAAGCATTTCGCCAGTATGCACTGAAAACCTTAAAAGGTTTTCCGGCCTTGTTCTCAATCTGATGAGGTTCGTTGAGCAAATGACTGTTGAATGATTGGCACTTTACGCCTGCAACAGTAAAAAGCTTTTTCAGCCGAGTATCGCGTTCGATGTGTGCGGGCTCGTAGAGCCTGTTCCAGTAAACCGCTTCAGCCTGGTATTCGTTAATCAGACGCTGCAGAGTTTCCTGGCTGTTACCGGATTCAATATGCAGGAAGCTTCCCTTGTCTTCGAGGCTGGACTGTAAATGCCTTAGGCTTTCATGTAACCACCAGTTTGAAGCTTCACCGGGTTGCCAGGGCTTGGCTTCGTCAGGTGCATGAATAAAAACAGGAATGACCTGCTTGTGATTACTAACAGCATGTGACAAAGCCGGGTTATCTGATAGCCTTAAATCGTTACGAAACCAGACGATTGCAGTTGAGCTTGAAGCCATTATACGTGGTTCCTTAACATCAATTGTTCCGGGTAGGGGTCCATGTAAAACTGATCGTTGATATAGGGTTGGGGGTTCTTTCGAAAATGGTATTTCAGCAGGGTCAGGGGCACAACCAGAGGCACTTCGCCACGGGCATATTTTTGAAATAATTCGAGTAATTCAGCCTTATCATCGGAATCGAGATCTTGCTTAATGTATCCCATGCAGTGTTGTAGCACGTTGACATGGCGTTTACGGGAAACGCGTTGCTTCATTGCCTGGGTAAACTTACTGATATAAATTTCAGCATTCTCTTTCAATGTGTCGGTGCGGGTCTGTGCAACCAGTTTGCCAATTTCACGATAGATGACCTCATTATGAGCCAGCAAGATAAATTTATGCTGCTTATGAAAATCCATCAGACCGCGAACACTGAAATCATTGGTGAGCATCTCCTGCCATCGGTGGTAGGCAAAGACTCTTTCGATAAAATTTTCTCGCAGGCGTGCGTCGTGAAGTCGTCCTTCTTCTTCGACTGGCAGGTTCGATGGATAACCATTCTCGGCATAAACCTTGACCCGTTCCATGCCACAGGTCGGTGACTTGCTTTTCAGAATATAGCCAGATAAATGACCGAGCGAATCAGCATATTGCCGAGCACTTTTCTGCATTGACCAGGTAAAGTCAATTTTTCCAGTGTCTGAATCGACAAGTCTGACCGTGTCAGACTTTTTGGCCAGGCGAATAGGGGTACGTGGAACCGTCATACCGATAGCCGTTTCCGGACAGAAAGATTGAAAATCAAAAAATTCGGACAAGACGTCGGTTATGAACCGGTCTTTCTTATGACCACCATCATGCCTGACAGGATTACCCATCAGACAACTGCTAACACCAATTAAGATTTTATTGTTCATTAGAATAAGAGCGCTTCGATTTTACGTGTAACTTTTTTGTCGGAAGGTGAGGTAAAGCTGGAATAGGTTTCTACCAGTTCACCATCCCGGTCTATTAAATATTTGTAGAAATTCCAGCGTGGATAGCCACCTTTTTCACCCAACTGCTTGAACAATGGGTCAGCGTATTTTTTCTTGACGTGTGATTTCTGGAACATAGGAAACTGCACGCCATAGGTTGTGCGGCAGAATTTCTGAATCTGTTGTTCCGAACCCGGGTCCTGGTTCCCGAAATCATTCGAAGGAAACCCAAGAACGACCAGGCCATCATCTTTGTAGCTGGCATAAATCTGTTCCAGATCTTCATACTGTCCTGTAAAGGCACATTTGCTGGCAGTATTGACAATCATGACAACTTTGCCCTGGTATTCCTGGCAAAGATTTACAGTTTTATCGTCGTTAAGAGTGCGCACATTAAAATCAAGATTGGGATGACAGGTCGTTTCACTGTTTTCTGCTAATGCCATAGTGCCTGAAATTGCCGCTGTCGCAGCGACTGCTAAAAGCGTGGTCTTAAACACGGCATACCTCCTATGTGTGAATTTACACAGTAATATAGTAAATTCTACATATTTGTACAATTAATTTTTAAAAAACATTATAAATTGTACAAAAATGCTTGCAAACTTATACAAAGTTGCCTATAAATTACACATTCACGCCAACAGCACGATTATTTTTGGAGAATTTATGAATTCCACTCACACACTGGCAATGAGCATATCCGAGAAGGGAATGGTACCTGACCAGATTTTGCGCCTGGGTATCCGGCAGCTTCTAAAGGCTCGTCTAACCGACCTGCGCGCTGATGATATTGAGGCTGTTACCGGTGATAAGTGGGATTTTATAGACAGCATGTCACAGTCTCCAGTGGCTCTATTACCTGAGAAAGCCAATGAGCAACATTACGAGGTACCTGCCGCTTTTTTCAGTGAAGTGCTTGGTAGTCATATGAAATACAGTTGTGCATTTTGGCGCGACGATACTGAAACTCTCGATGCAGCTGAAGAATTGGCATTAAAACAAACCTGCGAGCATGCTGATCTGCATGACGGCCAAAAAATTCTTGAACTGGGATGCGGATGGGGCTCTTTGACACTTTGGATGGCTGAAAATTATCCTGCCAGTGAAATCACTGCAGTTTCCAACTCTAACTCCCAGCGTGAATACATTCTTCAACAGGCAAGTTTAAGAAAACTGAACAACATCCGTGTGATTACTGCAGATATTAATGACTTTCAAGCGGATGATGTTTTTGACCGTGTTGTTTCAGTAGAAATGTTTGAACATCTGCGCAATTACCATGAGATTTATTACCGTGTCTCTACATGGCTGAAACCCGGCGGCAAGTTTTTTAAACATATTTTCGTGCACCGTTCCTGCGTTTATCCATTTGTGGACAGAAGCTCAACTGACTGGATGAGTCGTCATTTTTTCTCAGGCGGCATGATGCCCTCTGATGACTTACCGCTATTTTTTCAGGATCACCTCTCGCTGGAAAATCAATGGCGCTGGGATGGGCGGCATTATGAGAAAACTGCCAATGCCTGGCTGAAAAAAATGGATGATGCCAAAGATTCACTGCGAGTGTTATTTGAGGATACCTACGGTAAAGATTTTGCCATGCTATGGTGGCGACGTTGGCGATTGTTTTTCATGGCATGTGCGGAATTGTTCGGCTATGACAATGGCCAGCAATGGTGGGTCAGTCATTATCTGTTTAAGAAACCTGAGAACTGGACATGATGAGTCCTGAGATCTTAATTTCTGTTTTGGTTGTAGTGGGACTGGTCGCATGCTTTGGCTGGTTACTGATATGGTCGATTTTTTTCTTGTTTTCTGCACTGGTTGTGATTGCCACTGCTGATCAGATCAACGGTAAGAACCTGCTGATCTTTTGCCTGATTGCCATCTGGGCTATTCGATTGTCGGCGTTTCTGACTTACCGAAACTGGGGCAAGGCTGAAGATCGTCGTTACAGTGTTATTCGGGCAAAGTACAATCCCGGTTTTCGCTATAAAAGTTTCTTCATTATTTACCTGTTTCAGGCGGCGCTTGCTACAGTGATATTTACCGGCCTGGTGCCAGGCCTTTCCATGCCGTTGGAATTCAGATGGTTTGATCTGATTGCTGTTTCAATTGCATTAGGTGGCATCATTTTTGAAGCGGTTGCCGATTGGCAACTGCTGAACTTCAAAATGAAAAACAGTGATAACAAGGCTGTCATGAACCAAGGGCTATGGGGATTGAGCCGTCATCCCAATTATTTTGGTGAATTCATGTTCTGGTGGGGAATGTTTTTCATGATTGTATCCCCAGCATACTGGTGGGTGATTATTTCGCCGCTGATTATGACATTCCTGCTGCTTAAATTTTCAGGAGTATCTCTGATGGAAAAAGACATCGATTCAAGGCGTCCGGAGTATGCAAAATATGTGCGCAATACACCGGCTTTTTTCCCAAGATTAAGTGGTTTCATCTCTAATAATAAGCAGGCGGGCCAGACACTATGAAAGTAGCTATTATAGGCGGTGGTATAAGCGGAAACACTGTTGCATATCAGTTATGTGATGAACATGACATCACTCTTTACGAAGCTGGTGAACATCTGGGTGGGCATACCCATACTCACGATATCAGCTGGCATAATGAGAACTATGCGATTGATACCGGCTTTATTGTTTTCAACGATAGAACTTATCCAAATTTCCTGGGACTGCTCGAAGAGATCGGTGTTGAGAAACAGCCAACAGAAATGAGCTTTGCTGTTATGAATGCCGATACCGGCCTGGAATATAACGGGCATTCGCTTGATACGCTGTTTGCTCAGCGCAGCAATATCGTTAATCCCTCTTTTCATCGCATGCTCTGGGATATCATACGCTTCAATCGTCAGTCGCGTTTATTGTTGAAATCTGACCAGGCCGATATCAGCCTCGGAGAATATCTGTATTCAAATGGTTTTCACCGAGAGTTTATTGAAAACTACATTGTACCCATGGGTGCGGCAATTTGGTCGACAGACCCGGCTGACATGTACGATTTTCCCGCCAAATTTTTTATTCGGTTTTTTGAAAACCATGGCTTGCTAAATATCAAGAACCGACCGCAGTGGTATGTGATTAAAGGTGGGTCCAATCAGTATGTTAAGGCAATGTCGAAAAGATATGCGGACAGGGTGAAGTTGAATACAGCCGTAGACAGCATTAAAAGAACGCCTTCAGGCGTTTTGTTAAAAGCCAAAGGGCAGCCCGAACGTTTGTATGATGCTGTGTTTTTTGCCTGCCACAGTGATCAGGCACTGAAAATATTAGGTAATGAAGCGAGTGACATCGAGCGACAAACGTTGACTGCAATTCGTTACCAGGAAAATGAAGCCGTTTTACATACTGATACCCGCCTGTTACCAGAAAAACGCAAAGCCTGGGCTTCATGGAATTATCATGTTGCGGCATCCGGAAAACAGGGTGCTGCAGTAACCTACCATATGAATACGCTACAGAACCTGGATGCTAAAGAGCAGTTCTGTGTCACGCTCAATGCTTCTGAACTAATCGATAAGAACAAAATTATCAAGAAGATGACTTATCACCATCCGATGTTTACGCTCGATGCATTGCAGGCACAACAGAATTTCGAGGCAATTAATTCAGGCTCCACATTTTTCTGTGGTGCTTACTGGCGCAATGGTTTTCATGAAGACGGTGTGGTCAGTGCGCTTGGTGCCGTCAAATCTTTCAAGAGGCAGGCAGATGAAAAGCTGCATTTTCAAAGGGCAAGTTAGGCATCGCCGTTTTACGCCGGTAGATCATGCGTTCAGCTATAAGCTGTTCATGATGTATGTTGATCTTGAGGAACTGTCTTCAATTTTCAAACGGTTTTTATTCTGGTCGTTTAACAAGCGCAACCTGGCATATTTTGACCGTAAAGATCACATCGGTAACGATGGTGAATCACTGGATAAGACGATTAAAAATATTATCTTTGATCAAACCGGGAAAACACATAACGGCCCGATTCGATTTTTTCGAGCAGGACAAACAGTTTCATGTTTCACCATTCATGCCAATGTCAATGCAATATCGCTGGCACTTTTCCTCTCCAGGCGAGGAATTGAATGTACATATGGCTAACCTTGAGTCGGATAAAAAAAGTTTTGATGCCACTTTAAGGCTGCAACGAATATCGATCAATTCAGTCAACCTGGCCAGAGTGCTGGCATTTCACCCATTCATGACCCTTAAAGTGGTTACCATGATTTATTTTCAAGCACTGCGACTTTGGTTGAAAAAAGTACCGTTTTATCCACATCCTAATCGTGAGCGAGTCACAGGAGAGTCTAAGTTATGAAATCCAGTATTGTTCCTTATGAATCAGGCCTGGTTGAATCCTCAAAAGAATCCTGGTTACACAGCCTGGCCCGTAAGCAGGTTATTGCCAGGTTGAGGAGTTTACGTCACGGTGAATTGATTATTCGTGAAGGACATCAGGAAAGTTATTTTGGTGATACCACATCGGAAGGCAGGCCTCGCATTCATCTGCAGGTCCATCATGCCAGCTTCTGGAGTGACATTGCTTTTGCCGGTGGGGTTGGTGCTGGCGAAGCTTATATCAAAGGCAGTTGGAGCTGTAGTGACCTGGTTGGCCTGATGCGATTGCTGATTAAGAATCAGGGCGTTACAGATAGCATTGACAGGCAACTGTTCAATATCAAACGTCCACTGATGAAGACTCTGCATTACCTGAGCAGAAATACGAAAAATGGCAGCCTTAAGAACATTCGTGCGCACTATGATTTGAGTAACGATTTTTTTGAATTGTTTCTTGATAAAACCATGATGTACTCCTGTGCTTATTATGACGAACAGGCACAGTCTCTGGAGCAGGCTTCCACAGCCAAGCTTGACATGGTCTGTCAAAAACTGGACTTGGGTCCGGAAGATCATCTGCTGGAAATAGGTACTGGTTGGGGTGGTTTGGCACTGCATGCGGCGCAATATTACGGTTGCAAGGTGACGACCACGACAATTTCCCAGGAACAATATCAATATGCCAAGTCGAGAATAGCCCGTGCCGGCTTATCACACCGGGTCGAGGTCCTGTTAAAAGATTACCGTGACCTGGATGGTCAATACGACAAACTGGTATCGATTGAAATGATAGAAGCCGTTGGCCATCAATTTCTCGATACTTATTTTGAGCAGTGCAACCGTTTGCTAAAGCCTTCCGGTCGTATGTTGTTACAGGCGATCACGATTATTGATAAACGCTACAAGGCCGCTCTTAAACGGGTCGATTTTATCAAGCAGTATATTTTTCCGGGTGGTTTTTTGCCTTCGGTGGCAGCAATGACGAATTCGATTGGCAAGGTCACCGATATGAAAGTTATCCATTTGCAGGATATTGGCGAACATTACGCAGTGACTTTGAATGGCTGGAAAAAACGTTTCATGAACCGTATCGATGATGTCAGACAGCAGGGCTATTCCGATATGTTCATCCGGATGTGGGAGTATTATCTCGATTACTGCCAGGCCGGTTTCAGGGAAAATTACCTGGGTACTGTGCAGATGTTAATGACAAAAGAGGTGCAGGTATAACTGCGTACCGAGAAGGTTATGTCTAGAGCGATCCCTATCAATTACTGTACTCAATGTGGTGAAAGCGTATCGCTGAAAACACCTGCTGATGATGATCGCGCTCGTCATATCTGTGATGCCTGTGGTTATATCCATTACCAAAACCCTAAAGTGGTTAATGGCGCCATCGTTGAATGGGAAAACAGGATTTTACTCTGTAAGCGGGCGATTGAGCCGAGATATGGTTACTGGACTTTACCAGCAGGGTTTATGGAAAACGGCGAGACTACCTACCAGGGGGCGATTCGTGAAACCTGGGAAGAGGCCAGGGCTAATATTGAAATTGAAGGGCTTTACCTGACCGCCAACCTGCCGCATATCAACCAGATTTACATGCTGTTCAAAGCAAAGCTTAAAAATGTCGACTTTGGACCAGGACCTGAATCACTCGAAGTTGCATTGTTTGATGAAGAAGATATTCCCTGGAACGAACTGGCTTTCCCAGTGATCAAGACTGGCCTGGAACTTTACCTGGAAAATCGCCGGGAAGGGCATTTTCCTTTTCGCATGATCGATATTGTTCGTCATGATGATACCAACCAGACATTGGAAGTGTCCGTTATAAAATGAAACACATCTTTCAAAACTAAATAGGGGTTATAAATCATGTCAGAAACATTAATTGATTTTGAGCGAAAGCAAACGTTAAAAACACCACCAGAGTTCAAGCCGCTTGGCTGTAAAAACTGCCTTGAATCCAATCCGCTTAATTTTGTCATTTCGATGGCGTTTCAACCAATTGTAGACATCAGGGATAACAGTGTTTTTGCTTATGAGGCGCTGGTTCGCGGAAAAGATGGTGCCGGTGCGGGCGAAGTACTCTCCTGGGTGAATGAAAATAACCGTTACACCTTCGATCAGACCTGTCGTATCAAGGCTATCGAATGGGCTTCAAAACTAAATATTGATACCCGCCTCAGCATTAACTTTTTACCTAATGCGGTGTATCAGCCCAAGACCTGTATCCGGGCAACTATTGAAGCTTCGGAAAGATTTGGTTTTGATCTCGATAAACTCATGTTCGAGGTCACCGAGGCAGAGCCTGTAAAGGATCCCGACCATCTTAAAAAGATTTTTCTGGAGTATCAGAACCGAAATTTCATCACAGCTATTGATGACTTTGGATCAGGTTATGCCGGCTTGAACCTGTTGACCCATTTCAAACCGGATGTAATTAAACTCGACATGGACTTGTGTATGGGTATTGCGGATGACGAAATCAAGCAGTCGATACTAATTGGCATTTTCTATACGGCAAAAAAACTTGGCATTGAAATGATTGCAGAGGGTATAGAAACCGTCGAGGACTATAAATATCTGAAAAATCTCGGTATCTATTTAATGCAGGGATTTTTATTCAGTAAGCCGGGTTTTGAATCTTTACCGGAGCCTGATTTCAGTTTTGCCTAATGTGTCAGGAAGATAGCTCTTTTGCAGTTATTTCACCGTCAAAGATCTATCGCAATGCTTGAGATGATGTTGAAGGAATTATACTGATTTTATTTGATGTAATTTACTGTAATAAAAGAAGTTTTTAGCATTAAGTTATGCAGATATGTTATATTTTTTAATGGTTTTTGACCATTTTGTATAGTTTTTAAGGAGTTTTAAATGGAAAGTTTTCCAATCAGGGTGCTTTCGGAGAAGACGGGGGTAGCTCCAACAACCCTGCGTGCCTGGGAAAGGCGCTACGGTTTACTTAAGCCACAAAGAACACCTAAGGGGCATCGTTTATACAATTCTAACGATGTCGAAGCGGTCAACCGGATTGTTAACTTACTTAATGAAAACTACACCATCAGTAAAGCAATCAATGCGATAAAACTCGAGGAAATTCAGGAAAAAATTGAAACCCGTTCTGATCCGGAAAAGCCTAATACTGATCACTGGGATGAATTTCACAAACGTTTTCTTACGGCAATAGAACAGTTTGACGAGTACAAGCTCGATAACATTTATAACGAAGCATTATCGCTTTATCCGATTGACCTGGTTTCATCCCAAATTCTGCGACCATTGCTGGCGACTCTTGGGCAGCGCTGGGAAAGCCGTGATGCTGGTATTGCCGAAGAACATTTTTTTACCAGTTATCTAAGGAACAAGGTCGGTGCCCGCCTGCATCATATCTCAGGTAAAAACCAGGGCCGGCGAATTCTGCTAGCCTGTATGCCCGGCGAATTTCATGAACTTGGCAGTTTACTTTTTGGTTTGTCGGCAATGAGCCGCGGTTACCGTATTCTCTTTCTTGGAGCTGACCTGCCGCTTGATCAAATCCATCATGTAGTCGAAACAACGGAGATCGATGCGGTGTTGCTTTCAGCAGTGAACGTGACGCTCAGAGGACAGATTTCCCGGCAACTGGAAAAACTGGCTGCTGATTTGAGTGTGCCGGTAATGCTGGGAGGAACCGGTGCAATGAATATTGCTGATTTGAACGACGAACTGGTTGTGGTCCTGGGTGATGACTATCGTAAAGCGCTCCAGGTACTCGAACAAACCCTGCCAGTTCATTAATTAAGCACATCGATTAATGAAGAAATTGGCAGCCTATATGCTTCTGGCCATTCTGGTCTACGTTGTGATTTACGTTTTGTTGATCCAGGGCAAAAGATCTTCCGCTGAAAAAACCAGTGCCTTTTGTAATGCGCTTGCTGTAGCGATGCCTGCTGCTGAAATTGAAATGCGCATCAAACAACAGGGTTTTGATTACAGTGTGGTTAACGTGCCTGATTCATCGCAAACCGTACTAATGATCAGCCATGAAGACGAAGTGGAATCTGTTTGCAAGGTATTAATTGAAAATGAGCGTCTACTTGAAAAACAGTTTGTTTTAAGTGTTTTTTAATTTTCTGCCAGCAGGGCATTGATAGTTTTTTCGATTGCAATCGCATTGCTGTCACCCTGGTGTGTTTCCCCAATATAGTGTGCCCGAACCATTCCCTGCTTATCGACCAGGTAGAACGCTGGCCAGTAGCGGTTGTTTAGAGAGCGCCAGTAGCTAAAGTCATTGTCCATCATTACCGGGTGTGTCAATTTGAATTCGTCAATCTTTGCTTCAACGTTGCCACGTATCTTTTCATGATCAAATTCCGGCGTATGAATGCCGATAATAATGAAGTCTTTTGAGCGGAAACGTTTTTCCAGATCATTCAGCCAGGGAAAAGACCGATAGCAATTCCAGCAATCGAAGGTCCAGAAATCAAGCAGCACAACCTTGCCTTTTAAAGCGTCGATTGTCAGTGGTTTTGAGTTCAACCATTCACCAGCTTCGCCAGTAAAGGCAGGCAGTGGATAGGGTGTGTCGATTTTTCCGCCGGAAACCGGCCGATTAAAAAGCAGCAATGCAGCAAATAGCAGTACAGAAACAGAAAAAATTAAAAGATGCTTGACGGTCTTAGGCATAGTTAGTTACCTCGCTTAGAAGACCGGATAAGGTTGGGTTTTAATTCTTTTAAATGGTGCCCAGGGCCGGAATCGAACCGGCACGAGGTTTCCCTCGAGGGATTTTAAGTCCCTTGCGTCTACCAATTTCGCCACCTGGGCTAAAAGATGCTTTTTTAAATAATTAACCTTTTTTATTCAATAGGTTATATTGTTTTTGCGGAATCAACACGAGGTGGGTTTCGCAAAGACGGGCTAATATACCATTCGAACCAATACATGTCACTTCAGTTTGTTTTTGCTGCATGTTTCACAAAAAATCATCTGAAATAGTCTAAAGTTAATACACCTCAGCAAAAATTGGGTTGGGTAAGATTGAAAGCGTTTTTTATACTTTTGTTACTGTTCACTTCAAATGTTCTCGCAGACATGTACAAATGCGAGGATTCTGAAGGCATGATTACTTACACTGAATTACCTTGTGCTGAAGAAAGACTGACCTATCTTAAAAAAATAGTCTATTTTGAAGAAAAACAGACAGCAGCACGTGCTGCACAAGTCCTTGACCCGAAAGTGGATTACCTCGACAAGGTTTCAAAAATGGCTGAATGCGCCGGTCTGCATTTTTCACATCATGACAGCATTTCTGATTCGGATAAGCTGATGCGTTTGCAGGCTACCCGGCAACTCAGACAGAATCATAGCAAATATGACATTTCTGAAGACCGTTTTGTACTGTTGTTCAGTGAAGGTTTCAAAAAGGGTATGCAAATTGAATCGGATGATGATGAATTTATCCGACATAAGAAATTTTGTAGTGTGCTTGCCAAAACAGAAACGCTTCGTCACGATATTCAGCAACCTGAAAATTATCAGTTAGTAGAAAACTGAAACACCTTTAGCTTCCCTTTAAACTGCTGGAATAAATTACCATGGCTAACCCGAGCAAAAAATTGCCAGGAGCAATTTACAGCCTGCAGAATTAACAGGCCGCAGAAATTACAGGCCCGCAAAGACAAAGAAATAATTAATCAGATTTTCATTATTTTTTAATAAACTATTTAATAATTGATATTTATCAAGTAGAATTTCTTTAGTATTTTCGCAATTAACACTAAGGAAAACCATAATGAAGGACCATGTTTTATCTATATGCTGCCTACTTTTAGTTCTCTCAATGCCTGTGCTGGCAGATTATTCCGAAAATTTGAAAAATAACCAAGTCAGCAAGGAAGTGAATCAATCACCCGATCCCCTCACTGGCAAACAGGATGATTGTGAATAAAACCTCCAAAGTCTCATTAAAAAACCCGCCTTGTCACTGACTGGCGGGTTTTCTTTTTTAAGCGACTCTTTTCCCACTGGCACATTATGTGCAGATGTTGTTTATGAACCGAACCGTGTTCATTTTTTTGACACTAATGGGAGAAAATCGTGGTTGAAAGCATTATCAATGAAAGTTTAATGAGGCAGATTGAGGAAGTTTCCCAGAAGCGGGGAATCTCTTTTACCGAGGCCTGTCGGATTCTCGTCGAACATGGCGTATCTTTTACTGACGCTATCGATATGATGCCCAGGGCCAGTCAATTTAAAATACATTAGAACTATAAATCACAAAAAGGAGTTAACGGGATGTCTGGGGTTATTCAGTTGCAAGGACGTTCGCATGCTCTAAAAAAGCCGGGGGATATTTCGCTGGATTATCGCTCGGGAAAAGATATGCCACTGCGTGATGCTTTAAAATTAATGCAAACAGAGTTAAATCAATTGGCAGAAAAAACTCAGTCAAGAGAGCCCGAATGTGCAGAAAGTTTAAAAAATA
>JARRJW010000012.1:17491-19571 GCA_037388785.1 Gammaproteobacteria bacterium | reverse complement strand
GCAGGGTGGTGGTGACCAAAAGGAAAAAAAGCGCCTGACTTCGCCTCCGACCAAACCTACCATTCAACCCGAGCCGTTAAAGCAACAGGAAAAAGTGTCGGTAGAACGTGCTGTCAGCAAACCAACAAAAAAAGTCATCACCCAGAAAAAAGCTAAAACCGAGAAAAAAGTGACGCCGGCCAAGCCAAAAGTTGCCAAAAAACCCAAAAAAATATCGATGGATCAACTGTTGAGCTCTACACAAAGCGAAATTGATCTGCTTACTGCCGAACTCGACTCGAGACAGCAAAGACAATCAAAACAGCCTCGCAGGAAATATATCAGCAGCAGTACGCAGGAGTACAAATATGCATCTTACCTGGCAGCATGGCGTAAAAAGGTCGAAAATATTGGCAACCTGAACTACCCGGACGAGGCCAAGCGTAAAAAAATCTACGGCAATATCTTAATGACCGTGGTATTAAAGCCTGACGGCAAAGTTAGTAAAATCAATATACGCAAATCTTCAGGACATAAGATCCTTGATGATGCCGCAGTAAGGATTGTAAGACTTGCCTCGCCATTTGCACCTTTCCCCGCCAACATCCGCCAGGAAACCGACGAACTGGTTATCACCCGAACCTGGCAATTTGTCAGTGGCAACAAACTTTTCAGCAACTAGGCATTAAAACTTACTCAAGCGGTTCGACCTTGACCGCATCAAGCTGATAACCGGCTGTAGCCAGATCACTATCGAAAGTTTTTGCGCTCAAGGTGCCACTGACCCAGACTGTATCAAAAACCTCACGGATCTTGGCATCACCTGCCGCCACTTTAACGTAAACTGTCTGGTTTGCCGGAGGCGGCGGCACATGAATGCAGGCCCCGTAATAAGGTACCAGTAAAAATTCACTGACAACCTGGCCGTCGCCTTCAAGCGGCACAACAAAGCCCGGAATTTTAATGGCTTTACCGTCCAGCGATTCAACCACCGGAGCGGACTTGTAGGCCTTCTCCAGTTCCTCCATCATGGTCTGCACCAGCGGATCATCATCGGCCAATTCTGAAATATCACCATACTTATCCAGAATCTCATCTGCACGGAAATCTTCCGGCACCAGCACGTCCCAGTCGACTTCCTCGTAGACCTTGTCTGCCCACACAGATTGGGCCAGCAATAAACAAATCAGGCCAAATGTCGCAATCAATTTTCTCTTCATAATCAAACCCGCAAACTTAATCCATCCGATAACGAATACCGGTACGCACGATAGCCTGGAATTAGACCGACAAGCAGCCCAAAAATTCCTACCAGGCCAACCAAGATCCATTCCCGGGGAGCCGGCCAGTTAATTGGCAGGAAAAGACCATAAGCCGATTCCACATAAGGCTGAGCTCCCCAGAGCCCGGCATAGAGCAGCCCCATTCCGAGTAAAATACCCAACAGGCTTAACAGGACACTTTCACCGGTAATCAGCAGCATGATATGCGCCGGCCTGGCACCTACCGATCGCAGTATCGCCATCTCACGCCGTCGCTCATTAAGGCCGGCCAACATCACGGTCAACATACCGATAAGGCCAACAGCAACCACCAGGGAAGTCACCAGCAAAAGCGCATTTTCAGCAATACTCATCAGGTCCCATAGTTGCTGAAGGGCAACGCCGGGCAAAATAGCCAGCAGAGGCTCTTTTCGGTAGTCATTGATCTCACGCTGCAGGCTGAAGGTTGCAATCCGGCTTTTTAATCCAAGCATGAAAGCGGTTATCTGTTTCGGCGTCAGGTCATTTTGCAGTAGTCGGTCACGCAACTGTTTTAAACCGGGCACGGATGAGGCTCCTGCCCAGTTCTTATGGATCGCTTCAATCCCCTGCAAAGAAACATGAACTGTTCGATCAACCGGGGTACCGGTCGGCTGTAATATACCAACCACGACAAAAGGATTATCTTCATGCAGTGAAAAACTGGTTTTACCAGCGCCATGGGCGATGATAATTTTGTCACCGGTTTTGTAACCAAGCTTTCTGGCAACTTCAGCACCCAGTACAGCCTCATTAACTTCAGTAAAGGACCGGCCAGTCAGAAAAGCCAGGTTTCTTTT
>JARRJW010000012.1:6172-17436 GCA_037388785.1 Gammaproteobacteria bacterium | reverse complement strand
TAATCAGCATTGGTTCCCAGCACACGATACCCCTTGTGTGAATCGCCCAGCGATAACGGCACACTCCATTTGACTAATGGGTGCCTGGCGAATTTCTGATAGCTCTTCCAGCTGATATTGTTTGTCGCGTCACCGATGCGAAACACTGAATAAAGCAGCAAATTAATGGCGCCACTGCGGGCTCCCACAATCAGGTCGGTATTGGAAATCGTATTGGCAAAACTATTGCGAGATTCAACGCGCAGCCGTTCTACACCCAGCAACAGCGATACGCTCAGGGAAATACTCAGCAATACCAGTGAGACGGTAAATTTACGGTTTAAAAGACTCTTGAAAGCCAGTGACAATATCGCCATCAGCCTGCTACCTCTTGCAACTGGTTAAGCTGCGACATTGACACATGATTTTCAAACAATGCTTCAAGCTGACGATCATGACTGACAAACAGCAAGGTTGCCTGGGAATTTTGACACTCTTTGAAAAGTAACTGAATAAAGCTTTCACGCCTGTCCGAATCCAACGCCGAGGTAGGCTCATCAGCAATCAGTATTTCCGGCGACCCCATTAACGCCCTCGCTGTAGCAACACGCTGCTGCTGTCCTACGCTGAGCTCGGTGACCGGTCGACTAACCAGGCCCTGTTGAGCCATTTCGAGATGATCGAGTAAACGCAGCGCCTCTTGTTCAAGTGAAAGCCCACCAGCCAGCACTTTTTGTTTACGCCTAGCCGAAAACCGGCAAGGCAACATGACATTCTCCAGCACGGATAGATACGGTATCAGGTTAAACTGCTGAAAAACAAAACCAATCTGGTCTGACCGGAAATGATCTCGCCGGGTACCAGAAAGCTGATGAATCGGCTGCTGCAAAACCCTGATCTCACCCTGGTTGGGAACCAGTACACCGGCTAACAGCGATAACAGCGTGCTTTTGCCACTTCCGCTCGCACCCCGAATAAAAACACGCTGCCCCCGGCTGACCTGCCAACGGGGTATATTCAGCACTTCCGGTGAATCACTGCGCCAACGAAAGCGTAAATTATTGATCTCTATCAGACCGGACATGGCAATAAATGCATTCTTCCTAAAAGGAAAGCTGGCTATTAGCCGACGTTAATTCATATGCCTTTTGACCAGAAGAGGAAATACTTTGCACTTCAATAGACTCTGTTAAAGGGAAGCGCTTTAAAAGCTGTACCGGGATGTTCTGTAATTCATCAGGACTTTGACATTCAAAACGGTACTGGGCACGATAATCGGCATGACCCTCGCCAGTACCCTTGTCCTGGTAAGGCACCTCAATCTTTTTTTCGGATAACTCACAGCCAGCCTGTTCAGAAACATTAAACAGCCCGCGGGGTTGGTTCAATTCAGACAATACCTGATCAAATTTTGCTGATTGCTGATCAGATTCAGGTTTATGCTCAAAGCCCAGCAAATTTATTGCCGGACTTTCAAACAGCAATTCCAACACGTTCCCTTCAAGTACGACAAACAATTTTGCATGGCCGTGCACATGTGCAGAATGCTGCTCATGGTCACCTTCATGCTCGTGATCATGATGATGGTGATCCCCAGCAGCGGAACATGCCCCGGCAAATGCCCCCATTATTAACCATAAAGTAATCGCGCGTATAGCAATCATCAAACTGATATCCGAAAAAATTCAATATTGTTACAATATAACATTTCTTAACAACAGCAAAACCATCTTCCTTGAAATAATCGAGCTGCCATTGGATACTGCACATATGGATACCCAATCCAATCTTTCCAATCATTTCCTGATAGCCATGCCCGGCTTAAATGACCCAAATTTTTTTCACACCGTGACTTACATTTGTGAGCACAATGAAAAAGGTGCCATGGGTATTGTCATCAATCGACCGATTGAATTCAGTATGGCCGATATATTCGAGCACATGGATATCAGCACTGATCCCTCGCTGGAATATCAACAACCTGTTTTTAACGGAGGTCCTGTCCAGGAGGACCGCGGCTTTATCCTGCACGAATATGACCATGACTGGGATTCAACCCTGGTAATCACGCCCGGCATCGCCATTACAACATCGAAGGATATTCTTGAAGCGCTAGCCAAGGGCAAGGGGCCGGTTAGAAACCTGGTTGCACTGGGTTATGCAGGATGGGGTGAAGGACAACTGGAACAGGAAATCATCGATAACGCCTGGCTGACCGGTCCGGCAAGGCCAGAAATCCTTTTTGACCTGCCGGTAGAGGAGCGCTGGCAACAGGCCGCCAACGATATTGGTGTTGACCTTAACCTGCTCAGTACCACATCGGGTCACGCCTGACATGAGCAGCCTTTTGGGCTTCGATTTTGGCAGCCATAAAATTGGTATTGCCGTAGGTCAGACTGTGACCGCAACCGCCTCACCCCTGACAACCCTATCTTATATCAAACAAAAACCTGACTGGAACGGCATTGAAAAGCTTATCTCTGAATGGAAACCTGATACAATTATTGTCGGTTTACCATATCAGATGGATGATAAAGAAGCTGAACTTGCAGTAAGGGCAAGAAAATTTGCACGCCAACTGGAAGGACGCTTTAAGATACCGGTAGAAATGATCGATGAACGACTCACTTCAAAGGAAGCCAGCAACCGGCTTGGAAAAAAAGCAGCGAAAGATGCCACCCTGGTTGATTCAATGGCAGCCAAACTGATACTTGAAACATGGTTGAACAGGTGACTCAAACAGCATTCATGCAGGAAAACGCCATTCTCGATTTAATTGATGGAATGGCAAGCCAGTTGAAACGTCAGTTGCAGCAGAATGGTATTTCTGAGGCCGCCATGATCGGCATTCATACCGGCGGTGTATGGATTGCTGAAAAACTCCATGAGAAGCTTCAATTAGCCGAGCCTCTGGGCACACTCAATATTTCCTTTTATCGCGACGACTTCTCTCGTATTGGCATCAACCCCAAGGTGCATCCATCCAATATTCCGTTCGAGGTTGAAGATAAACATATCATCCTGGTCGACGATGTATTACAAACCGGTCGTACCATTCGTGCCGCGATGAATGAAATTTTCGATTTCGGCCGGCCTGCTTCAATCATCTATGCGACATTAATCGAAAAAGATGGCAGAGAACTACCAATTCAGGCCAGTGTTGTCGGTTTAAAACCGATGCTCAAACAGAACGATTACCTTACTCTTAAAGGTCCCTCTCCGCTGAGCCTGGTGATTGGCAGGAAATTATCAGGAGGAGACAGCGAGGCATGATGTACCGCGACCATCAGCTCACCGAAGATGGCAAGCTTAAGCATTTCCTGTCTATTGAAGGACTCAACAAAACCCTGCTTACTGAGATACTTGACCTGGCCGAGAGCTTTACCTCGCTGGCAGACCATGGCCGTGCTGTAAAAAAAGTGCCATTGCTTCGCGGTAAAACCATCACCAACCTGTTTTTTGAAAACAGTACACGTACGCGAACCACTTTTGAACTGGCAGCCAAGCGACTGTCGGCCGATGTGCTTAACCTCAACATCAGCACTTCAGCCACATCCAAGGGAGAGTCATTACTGGACACACTGCGCAATCTCGAGGCCATGCACTGCGATATGTTTGTTGTGCGTCATGCCAGTTCCGGCGCAGCCCATTTCATTGCCAATCACTGTGCCCCGCACATCAGCGTGATTAATGCCGGTGATGGCAGTCATTCCCATCCCACCCAGGCAATGCTGGACATGTTGACCATTCGTCAGCACAAGAGTGACTTCACCCCGCTACGAGTTGCCATCGTCGGAGATATACTCCATTCGCGGGTTGCGCGTTCACAGATACTGGCATTGAACACTCTTGGTGTTACCGAGGTACGCGTGATTGCACCACGCACCCTGTTGCCCTACGATGCCCGCTCCCTCGGTGTGCATGTTTTCACTGATCTGCATGAAGGCATTGAAGACGTTGATGTCATCATCATGCTGCGCCTGCAAAAAGAACGTATGACCGGCGCCCTGTTACCCAGTGAACATGAATATTTTAACCTGTATGGCTTAACTGAAGACAAGCTTCATCTCGCCAAACCCGATGTTATTGTTATGCACCCCGGGCCAATCAACCGGGGAGTCGAAATGGATTCAGCCGTTGCCGACGGCAAACATTCTGTGATACTGGAACAGGTCAGTAACGGCATTGCCATTCGCATGGCCGTGATGTCTATATGCCTGGGCTCGCGGCCCGAACATCAGCGCAGGGAAGAAACCGCATGAGCAGCACAAATCAGTCAATCAGCATCATTAACGGCCGCCTGATAGACCCTGCTAACCAGATTGACGATATGCTTGACCTGCATATCAGCCAGGGACATATTCTGGCGATTGGTGAAAAGCCTTCCGGCTTTGAAGCGGAAAAACTAATCGATGCAACCGGCAGGATCATCTGCCCGGGACTGATTGACCTGAGTGCCAGGTTGCGTGAACCGGGCTTTGAGCCCAAGGGTACGATTGCCAGCGAAACCCGGGCAGCAGCCTATTCCGGCATTACCACACTGGTAACCCTGCCAGACACCAACCCGGTAATTGATACTCCAGCAGTAATGGAACTGATCAGGCGTCGCGCCAAACAGTCTGCCCATGCCAGGGTCTTATGTCTGGGCGCCTTGACGAAAAATCTAAATGGCAAGGAACTCAGCGAAATGGCTGCCCTGCAAAATGCCGGCTGCGTTGCCGTGACCAATGCCGGCAAACCGCTGGGTAACACATTGATAGAGAGACGGGCTTTGGAGTATGCCTCGACCTTTGGCATCAAGGTCTTTATCAAACCCGAAGACAGGCACCTGAGAAACGACGGTTGCGTACATGAAGGTATCATTTCTTCCAGGCTCGGCCTTCCGGGCTATCCTGAGGCGGCAGAAACCGTCGCCGTTGCCCGTGATATTGCCCTGGCCGAAGCCACCGGTGCCCATATCCATTTTCAATGCATTTCTACGGCGAAAAGTGTTAACAAGATTAACCGTGCCTGTCACGATGGCATCAACTTAACTGTCGATGTCGCCGCTCACCAGTTACACCTGACAGAAATGGATGCCGATGACTTCAACACCCTATGTCATGTTGATCCACCGTTTAGAACCCTGCGTGACCGGGAAGCGTTGCGACAAGCTGTGGCCACCGGATCGATTCAAGCCATCTGCTCCGATCACCAGCCCCATGAACCCGATGCCAAGGATCATCCATTCCCAGACAGTGAAACCGGTATTTCCGCCCTGGAAACCCTGTTACCCTTGACCCTGAAACTGGTAGATGAAAAGGTTCTGGATTTACCAACCGCGATAGCCAGACTGACGATAGGACCCGCCACCATAGCTAACCTACCGTTTGGCCGTCTGGATCAGGGACGCACCGCCGATGTCTGTATTTTTGACCCGGATAGCCACTGGCAACTGAATGCTAATGAAATGATCAGCCATGGCAGAAATACACCGTTTGCCAACTGGGAGTTTCGAGGAAAAGTCACCCAGACACTGTTTGAAGGACGCATTACTTACGATTTAGACACTCAACATGAAAGACAATAGAGATACAATTTTCCAGGAAGATGCAACGATTGTTTCCCACCAGGCACTGGCTGGCGACCAATACGTGATGAGACTGCAGGCACCGGAATGTGCCGCCAACGCCTTACCCGGGCAGTTTGTCCACCTCACCGTCCACCCGCTACAACCACTGCGCAGGCCCATCTCGATTATGCGGGTTTCCGCAGAACAGGGCTGGATCGATTTGCTCTATAAGTCTGTCGGTATTGGCACGCAGCGTCTATCTGAGAGAAAGCAAGGTGAAAGCATCAGCCTGCTTGGACCGATCGGTGAACCTTTCTCAGTCAAACATAGCCGCCCGCTGCTGATCGGCGGTGGTGTTGGCATGCCACCGATGATTTTTCTGGCAGAAAGCCTGAAACGGCAAAATGACATCAAACCCTTTGTCATCCTGGGTTCCGAGGTACCGTTTCCGTTTGATGCCCGCCCCTCGCAAATCATGATGGATGGTATTCCTGGTGGCGTTATTGCCAGCATGCCGCTTTTGGATGACTGGGGTATACCCTGCCGTCTTGCCAGCCTGCAGGGCTATGCTGGTTGTCACGATGGATATGTCACTGACCTTGCCAGGTCCTGGCTAAATTCACTCGATGAAGCCACTTTGAAAGAAGTCGAAATCTTCAGCTGCGGCCCCCACCCGATGCTTGAAGCCGTGGTTAAACTGGCAAGGGAATTTAACATCCCGGTTCAAGTATCACTTGAAGAATTCATGGCCTGCGGTGTCGGCGGCTGTGCCGGCTGCGTTGTCGAAGTTCAGACCGATGAAGGTCCCTACATGAAACGCGTCTGTGTCGACGGGCCGGTTTTCGACGGCTACCGCGTCTTTACCCAATAATCATTTTTTTCGCTATCGATAGCAACAACAGGAAGCTGCATGACCACAGGACCACGTGAAATTATAACGCCATTCAGACCTATTCCTCTGGAAGTCCCTGAGGGCATGAAGCCCAACGAGTTTTTTAACAGTACGGAAAACCTTAACGACCTTGTGCACAACAACGGCCTGCTTGCCAACCCGGAAAACCTTTTGCTTTACCGCAAGGCACTTGGCCACAGTAATACTTTTGATACATCAATCATTTACAACACATCCAAATGCATACTCAACCCGCTGGGCCGGCCGGTCAGACGCACACAGGTTCCTGAAAACACCCGCAATGTCTGGAACCGTATGAACCAGATTATCATCGAGTACATGCTTGAGCAGTTTCCGGACCCGGCAAAACACCTGATTTTGGCCGGAGAAGCCAGCCTGGATGCAACCTGGCCTTTGACCTCGCCCGGTGTACCCAGTATTCGTATGCTGCATAATCATTTTATTGTCTTTCCAGTTGAACAACTGGAATCGGCAGAGATGGCCGACCCCAGCAATCCCAACCTGACAGACGGCGGACAGCACAGTTTATTCCAGGCCTATATGCGTGACCTTTACCGCGACTTTTTTGACCGGGCCCTGGACCTGAAAATCCTGAAAACCATGCACTCACATGAATCGCAACTTAAACTGACCGGCTATCCACAGGGCCTACCTTGCTGGGAAATTCAGGGCGGCATGGATTCATTAAAGGAAGTCCGGTTCTGGGTCGAGTACGATTTACTCCTGAAAGGCTTTATCGATTTTTATCGCAGTTTTTTCTCACAGGTATCTACACGCAATGCGCCAATACAGAAAGACCTGTATTTTCCCGATGCTGTCAATGATACGTTGCTCTTTAACAATGTCTTTTTAAGTACTGCCAAGAAAGTGCGAGATGAATGTATAGAGGACCCGAAGTATGCCAACTCAATACGCTGGCAGCCGGCATTCAAGCAACTAATCTACCGTAATGATGAAGGTAAACTGATTGTCACCATCAGCCAGAACTCGGTTGGCAACGCCATTACTGAACTGTTAGGCGTCGTTGTCAAACGCCAGCCAGATGCCGAAGGCTATGAAAAATCCGAACCGAAATTAATTGAGCATCTACTGGCAGTTCGTCAACGCTTGATTAATGCTGACCTGGGTGATGCCATCGCCACAGATTACTGGAGTGATTAGAATCAACTCAAATCGTTCAGAAACTTGATAATTATTTCGGAAGCAAAAATACTTTTTTAGATACTTTTGATACCGCAGTCCTTATGGTATTAAAAACCTTGTCATATACAACCTGTTGGGAATCGATTCAATTTGCTATCGCGCCTGGGCAGATAACAGCAAGGATATAAAAGCTGCACAATGGACGAGATGCTTGAATTAAAAAACAACTGGGATAGCCGCGAATAAAGCAGCCGTTAGTTTTCAGTAAACAACTTTTGCTGAACTGCTTTCATTAAAGCCTCGTAGGCTTTAATTAACTCCGGCATACTTGCCACAACTGTCTCAAGATCTCCAGCTTTCCCGGCCTTTTCCATGTTGTACGCTTTCGAACTCAGTGCAACACCCCCCAGGTTAGAAGCAGCGCCCTTGATTGAATGCGCATGCAGGGCAATATTTTCAAGGTCAGCGTCTTGAACCGCTTTCTCAAGCGAATCAACCTGATCTTTCATATCATCAATAAACTCTTCGGCCACCATTTTGATTAATTCTTCATCATGCATCATCCTGGCACTGAGTGCTTCATAATTGAAAACAGACTTATCAGTATTGACGGTTGAAACTGCTTCACTGGTTTGATGGATATCCTGCTCTAGCAAAGCCTGTTGTTCAACCGTCTCGTCATAACTCTCATGACTAATATCTTCAGGCCCAACGTGACAGATTTCAGGCAGCCAGGTTTGCAAGGCCTGCTGCAGTTTTTCCGGCACAACGGGTTTGGCAATATAATCATTCATACCGGCTGCGATACATTTTTCTCTGTCACCCTGCATAGCATTAGCCGTCATTGCCACAATCGGCACGTCACTGTTAATTACACCACTGTCTGGTTTTCTGATGGTTTCACTTGCCTGGTAACCATCCATGATAGGCATTTGACAGTCCATTAAGACAATGTCGTAGTTGACCTTTCTTAATGACTCAATTGCCTCAACACCGTTTGTGGCAACATCGGCTTGTAATCCGAATTTCTTCAACAGTCCTTTGGCAACAATCTGGTTGGTTGGATTATCTTCCACCAACAGCACGCTTGCCTGGAAATGCGTGACAAGTGATTCATCAAGCTCAACCAGATTTTCTGCTGTTTCCAAAGTAATTCCCGCCATTTGCAGCATGGCGTTATAAAAGTCTGATTGCACCACTGGCTTGGCAATGACAAACTCAAAAAGATTTTTAACTTCCGGATCATCCAGACTGGTCGTACCACGAGAATTTAGCAGCATTAATTTAACACCGCTCAGACGATCACTCTCCTTAATACGTTTAGCCAACTGAATGCCATCCATACCCGGCATGTCACGATCCAGTATCGCCATGGTGTAGGGGCTATCTGTATTCAATGCCGCTTCCAGTAAATCAAAAGCGTTACCGGCTGATTCTGTCAGAGCATGCTCGATTTGCCATTTCGTTAATAACTGGTCAATCAAATCAAGGTTAATTTCATTATCATCTACAACCATAACCCGTTGAGCGGTAAGATGATTCATATCCGGAATTTGTGTTTGGTTTTTTGCATAAGGCAATTCGAGCGTAAACCAGAAAATAGAGCCTTCACCCGGCAAGCTCTTGACACCAATTTCACCACCCATCATCTCAACCAGTTGCTTACTGATGGCAAGACCTAAACCGGTTCCACCATATTGGCGCGTGGTTGATGAATCTGCCTGGGTAAAGCGCTCAAACAATTTACTTTGTTGTGATTCAGTCAAACCGATACCGGTGTCATGCACTTCAATTTTCAACACGGCTGTTTCTTCAGTCTGATGCTGCACAGAATAGTAAACTGCAATCTGCCCTTTCGATGTAAATTTAATTGCATTGCCCACCAGGTTGGTCAGTATTTGCCGAATCCTGCCCGGGTCAGCATTAAACCACTGGTTTAGCACCGGATTTGCCGGGCATATCAACTCAAGGTTTTTCTCATGGGCACGAAAAGCAATGGCTGTACCAAACTCATCCATAAGTGGACCGATATCAAAATCCACCGGTACCAGCTGCATTTTGCCGGCTTCCACCTTGGAAAAATCAAGAATGTCATTTATCAGGCTCAACAAGGATTCAGCGCTGCTTTTTACCGAACTTGCAAAATGTTTTTGTTCCTGGTTAAGCGGTGTATCAAGTAACAGGGTAGTTAAACCAATAACAGCATTCATTGGCGTACGTATTTCATGACTCATGTTGGCGAGAAAATCACTTTTCGCACGGTTGGAATCTTCTGCAGCTTTTTGTGCGTCCTGCATAGCCTGTTCAGCGTACCGCCGTTCAGTGATATCCACAAACCAGCCCAACACCCCCGGTTCACCCTGGTATGTCAGAGGCAAATATGAGGCAATAGCCCATTTTGTACCCTCTTCAGGAATATCCAGTTCAACTATTTTGTTAACAATGCTGTGGCCATGGGAAAGTTCATCAACGATCTCCAGGTAAACACTTCTGTCTTTGTAGTATCTGCCAGGGTCGTCACCAATTGACTTGTTATTATTGCAATTTATCAATGCATGGTAAGCCGCATTGGCATACACGACGTTTCGGCCACTATGCGTGGCAATACGCACAGCCACAGGACTGTTATCGAGCATATAACGAAAACGTTTTTCGTTTTCCATTAACTCTTCTTCCATGATTTTTCGAATCGTAACGTCTGTACGAATAACAATGAAACTGGTGATATTCCCCTGTTCATCTTTAAAGGGCACAATCGTCGTGTCCACCCAAAAACGTTCCCCATTTTTGGTCAGGTTACAGATTTCACCTTTCCAGACCCGTCCATCATTGATCGTCTGAAACATGTCCTGCCAGAATTTTTGAGGATGAATACCGGAACTGAGAATTCCATGATCCTTACCCAGCAGCTCCTCACGCATGTAACCACTGATGGCACACAAGCGATCATTGACATAGATCATGGTGCCGTTGGTATCGGTAATATCAACGATGGCATGTTGATCCAATGCAAATTTTTGTTCCTTAAGCTGACTTAAAGCATCGGCAGTCTGCTGCTCCCTGTACTCAATGGCCTCTTCATAAGACTGTCGCACTTCGAGCATTTCATTGAATGCATCAGCCAGTTCACCAATTTCATTATCTGCATGGATATTGATCCTTTGACTCATATCACCTGAGGCAACTTTTTTACTTAATTCGGCGAGATCAATAATTGGCTGGGTAATCTGTCGGGCCTTGACAGTTGCTAGCAGAAGACTTGTTAACGCAGTCAAAATTACCAGGCCAAGCGTTAACCAGCCAATTAAATGCGCAGCCTTTAATGCGTCGTGATAATTAATCTCACTGATCAACGCCCAGTGCACATCACCAATTTGAATATCCTGATGCATGCCAAAAACCATTTCACCACTAAGGCCGGTATAAACCCTGGCATGCTCATATTTATCATCGTTATGCTGTTGATTTATTCGCAGTTCTAGTCCTGTATATTGATCCTGACCAGGATCTGCAAAATGTTTACGCCATTCATTGAATTCCTCGTTATTGATTTCACTGACAAGCATCTGTTTTCCCTGCACTGGAGAGCGCAGCTTGCCATCAACACCAACCAGGTAATTGACCAGTGAGGTGTTTTCTTTTTGAAACTGGCTGAAAATGCGATCCAGCCGAAGCTTT
>JARRJW010000012.1:0-6118 GCA_037388785.1 Gammaproteobacteria bacterium | reverse complement strand
GAAGCTTTAAAGCCAGACCACCCATCAGTTCCTGGTCGTGACTATTAAGCGCGGATATCAGAAAAGCACTGACGCGGTTATCATCAGGGAGGTAGTTGCCTACATCTGAAAACTGGGTTTCTTTATTATCAAGCAGTTTGACAAAGGCAACTGTTAACAGGCTTTTGGCCAACAGTGGCTCAAACAGGTTTTCCCCTAAGTCCATTCCCTGATTGGTGGTAAACAATATATTGCCCTGCTTGTCGATAATCAGGATATCCTCGACAAACTCATATTGTGACTTGATTGCCTGGAGCTCCAATGACTGATCTTTGAGTTCATTGCTCCATGCTTCTGAATGGACATATTGCTCTGGTAACTTTCCCGATTGCACGAGACCCAACTTCAAGCGCTCAAGTAACTCGACATTACGAGATTGAACAGCCTGACTGTTAACATCCATGATCCGATACTCAAACCAGTTCTTTATTGAAACTGACAGATTCCTGGAAGCATGCCGCAATTCATCGGTTGCAGTTTTTGTCAAACTGTCACTGGCGAGAAAATAACCTGCCGAGGCAACAATAATCATCGGTATCAGGGCCACTGCCACAAACCACTGGATCATGGTACGCCGGATAGGCATCTTCGTTTTCTTTTCAGGCGGTGTCATTTCAAAGTTTTATACGGATATGCTTAACAACCAGCCAAGTGTAGCTTTTGGTAGGATTGCTTTTTAGTTTATCGGATGATTATAAAAAATCTTTACCAATTGCCTGGTTAGGCTCGACAGCCATGACTGCAGCAGGCAGAATCTTCAGACAATTTTCCAGTCACGAATGCCGTTTTATCCAGCATGAGCAAAAAATCACAACATACACCAATGATGCAGCAATACCTCAGTATTAAAACTGAGCATCGTGACAAGCTGCTGTTTTATCGAATGGGTGATTTCTACGAGTTATTTTTCGACGATGCGGAAAAAGCTGCTCATCTGCTTAACATCACATTGACGAAACGCGGTAAAACTGATGGCCAGGATATTCCAATGTGCGGCGTTCCCTACCATGCGGCTGAAAATTACCTGGCTAAACTGGTTAAAATGGGTGAATCGGTTGCCATCTGTGAACAGATTGGTGATCCGGCAACCAGCAAAGGCCCAGTCGAAAGACAGGTGGTTCGAATCATTACGCCGGGCACGGTGACTGATGATTCTTTAATGGAAGAACGCCAGGATAACCTTTTATGCAGTTTGTACAGTGACAACCAGGAAGAGCCAACAGTATTTGGATTGGCCTGTATCAACCTTTCTTCCGGCGAATTCATTCTGCAACAACTGCAGCATTTAGCCTCCGTTATCAATGAGCTGGAAAGGTTAAAACCTGCTGAAATCCTGGCACCAGAATCCTTTGACCTGCTACATGCAACAGCACAGATAAAACTGACGCGTCAACCTGGCTGGTACTTTGATTTTGACACGGCTGAAAAACTTTTGAACAAACAGTTTGGTACGCATTCCCTGGATGGTTTTGGTTGCCAGGACATGGAGCAGGCAGTGCAGGCGGCTGGTTGTATTATGGCTTATGTACAGGATACCCAGCGGGCAGCATTACCTCACATACAGGGCCTGAAAGTCGAGCGTCATGATAATTACATCATGATCGATGCTGCCACGCGCAGGAATCTCGAAATAGACACCAATGCCCAGGGAAACCGGCAAAACACTCTGCTCGATTTATTTGACCGCTGCTGCACGACCATGGGCAGCCGCCTGTTGCGCCGTTGGCTGAACCAGCCCTCCACCGATTTATCGGTAGTCTCTGATCGGCATGAAATGATTGACGCCTGCTTAAACAGCCAGGCACATATCGAATTAAATCCACTGCTGAAGCAAATTAGCGACATGGAAAGAATTCTTGCCCGGGTCGCTTTAAAAACGGCACGCCCACGTGACCTGGCTTCATTAAGGGATTCACTGCAAACTCTGCCGGATATCAAACAGGTTTTGGCTTTAGCCAGCAGCAAGAAACTTGAGCAGTTTAATGAACGACTGGCTGAACATCATGATGAAATGCAGTTACTGCAGTGTGCCATCATTGAACAGCCACCCGTTGTCATTCGGGATGGAGGGGTTCTGGCCAAGGGCTATGACCCTGAACTGGATGAACTCAGGGATCTGTCGACGCATGCCGACCAGTTTCTGATTGATCTTGAACAGCGTGAAAAACAGCGAACCGGCATCGATTCGCTCAAGGTCAGGTATAACCGTGTTCATGGTTATTACATTGAAATTAGCAAAGCCAACAACCAGGATTTACCAGAAGATTATATTCGAAGGCAAACCCTCAAGGCGGCCGAGCGTTACATCACACCTGAGCTGAAAGCATTTGAAGACAAGGTGCTTTCTGCACGGGAAAGAGCGCTTGCCAGGGAGAAGGCCTTGTATGAGGAACTGCTGGAGAAACTGCTGCCCAGCCTGTCGGCTCTGCAGGAAACGGCCAGACAGATTGCTTTCATCGACACACTGAGCAACCTGGCTGAACGTTCGGAATCGCTTAACCTGTCGAGGCCGGTTTTCAACGAAACCGCCGGCATTGTCATTCACCAGGGGCGACACCCGGTGGTGGAACAGGTTAACGAGGAAGCTTTTGTGCCGAACCCGGTTGAACTGACTGATAAACAGCGCATGCTGATTATCACCGGACCGAACATGGGCGGTAAATCAACCTACATGCGCCAGGCCGCTCTGATTGTTTTACTGGCCTATGCCGGCAGCTACGTACCCGCCAACAGTGCCACCCTCGGCCCTGTCGATCGCATTTTTTCCCGAATTGGCGCCTCTGATGACCTGGCTGGCGGCCGTTCAACTTTCATGGTGGAAATGCAGGAAACCGCAACAATTTTAAATAATGCAACTGCCAATTCACTGGTATTAATGGATGAGATTGGCCGCGGTACCAGTACCTTCGATGGCTTATCGTTAGCCTGGGCATGTGCTGTAGAGCTGGCCAAAAAAATCCAGGCATATACCCTGTTTGCGACACATTACTTTGAATTAACCACGCTGGCAGAATCGATTGCCAATATTGCCAACGTTCACCTTGATGCTCTTGAACATGGAGACAGTATCGTATTTATGCATGCCGTGAAAAACGGCCCGGCCAGCCAAAGTTATGGTTTACAGGTTGCAGCACTTGCCGGAGTGCCTCCCCATGTTATCAAACAGGCCCGCCAGCGCTTGATAGAACTTGAGGAAACAGCAAGAAACCAGGCAGATAATCGTATAAACCAGCTCTCCCTGTTTGAACCCTGTGAGGAGAACACGGTTTCAGAAGTTGAAAACCTGCTGGATGAAACAGACCCGAACGAGATGACCCCCAGGCAGGCAATGGAATTGATTTTCGAAATGAAAAAAATGCTTAAAGATCAGAAAAAGCCGAACTGAGCGTAATTAGAGTTTCGGGGTTAAAGCTCTGGACGGGCCAACACCAGGGTGATGTTATCGTGTCCACCTGCAGACAGGGCTCCGAGCATCAGGCGTTCCGCCGCAGCATCGAGATCCTTTTGATAATGGTTGATGATTTGCTTGATATCATGATCAGTGACCATATTGGTGAGGCCATCAGAACAAAGCAGAAACAAGTCATCCGGTTCGAGTGGCTCATCAGCGACATCAATCTCAACCTGGTCTTCAATACCCAGGCCACGGGTTAAAACATTGTTGCCGATACCAGCCGCCTCAGCCTGTGCAGCTGTCTGAAAAGTACCGGCATCCAGTAACTGCTGAATCAGCGAATGATCCCGGGTAATTTGTTGAATCTGGCCTTCGCGGATTCGGTAAAGCCTGGAATCGCCGACATGGGCGACAAAAACCCGCTTGAGTCTGAACAGCACCGCCACAATTGTCGTACCCATGCCCTGCATGTCTGGCTCACGTTCAGCCTGCAGGCGAATGGCCTCATTGGCTTTTTCGACGGCAGCCCCGAGTTTCAGCAGGGTCTGCATCTCATCACCCTTTTCATCCCAGTTTTCCCGGGCAAGTACCTGGTATACCGTTTCAACCCCAATCTTGCTGGCAACCTCACCGGCACGATGACCTCCCATGCCGTCAGCCACAACCACCAGGCCAATATCTTCACCAACGGCAAATGCATCCTGGTTATTTTTTCTAACCAGACCGGTCTCGGAAGTTGCAGCAAAGCTGAAGGAATGAAACATAATTTAAAAATTATTTGGCTGTTTGCCTTGCATCAAGAACCTTGATCAGGCGATCAGGTGGTACATAACCGGGTACCAGCTGACCATCATCCAATACCAATGCCGGCGTTCCCGACACTCCAATCAGTGAACCCAGCATCATGTGATCATCGACAGGGTTTTCGCAGTTATCCTTGCCGGTTAGAGGAGCGCCTGACTTGGCAATATCCATTGCTGCTCTCTTGTCATCGGCACACCATACCTGAACCGCTTTTTTATATGAGCCGGAACCTTTACCGGCTCTTGGGAAAAACAGGTAACGGATTTCGATGCCCAAATTGTTGTATTCGTCCATCTGCTTATGCAGTTTACGACAGTAACCGCAGTCAATATCAGTAAAAACGTTTACCCGGTGTTTTACAGGAGTGCCCTGCGGTGGCGAATATACCACCATGTTTTCATTGCCTACACTTTCAATAGCCTGGATTTTCGCTTCCATCACACGAGGTTCAGTCAGGTTCTCCCGGGTTTGCAAATCAACGATGCTCCCCTGAATCAGGAAACGGCCATCTTCTGACATGTAAACGACTTTGGGACCAAACATCACCTCGTATATGCCGGCAACCGGGGTTTTCAGAACACTGTCAGGCTTTATACCTGGCAAAAGCAAATCAAGGGACTTTTCGATATTTTGAAGAATTTTGGCATCGACTTCTTCTGCCTGCAGGGGCGCTGAGGCCAGAGAAATCATAACAATTAAATAAACTAAAGATCGGGATAAAATTTTTTTCATGGGGAGTCGAACCTGCTTAACGGATTGAAATTATAAACTGCCAACCATCCGCGACGGTAATTGTATACAAAGCCATAACATTACCATCTAAGCTAGCTGACATATAGCGTTATGACTTTAAAAAGCTTAATTAATTCCTTCAGATAGCCTGTCACGCCCTGGGGTGGTGGTTGGCATGCACATTTTTCAGTCTTTCCCGGGCAACATGGGTATATATCTGTGTTGTTGAAAGATCGCTGTGGCCTAACAGCATTTGCACGACCCTGAGATCTGCACCATGGTTAACCAGGTGCGTGGCAAAAGCATGACGCACGGTATGCGGTGACAGGTGTTTATTAATACCTGCAGTCTGTGCATGTTTTTTTATCCGGTACCAGAAAGCCTGACGCGTCATACCATGTCCCCGGCGGGTAACAAACAAATGTTCAGCAGGTCTTTCCTTAAGCAGTTCCGGGCGAGCTTCTCGCATGTAGCGCCCGAGCCAGTAAAGCGCTTCATCGCCCATTGGTACCAGGCGCTCTTTACCACCCTTGCCAATGATTCTGACAACACCCTGCACCAGACTGACCTGGTCGGGCTTGAGTGATACCAACTCCGTCACGCGCAGCCCGGTAGCATATAACAACTCAAGCATGGTGCGGTCTCGAAAATCTTCCGGCTGTTCAAGATCGGGGGCATTGAGTAAGGCTTCAACCTCCGCTTCTGAAAGGGATTTTGGCAGAGGCCGTCCCAGAGAAGGCGATTCAAGTTGTGCCGTTGGGTCGTTGCTGATTCTGTTTTCCCTGAGGTAATACTGATAAAACTGCCGCAGACAGGATAATACCCTGGCACTGGATCGCGCTTTTTTTCCCTGTTCGATCAGGTGCTGCAGGTACTTGAACAGGTCTGCCCGGCTGGCCTGCAGCAAATCCTTGCGGCCACTTTGAGCCATCCAGCACTGAAATTGAAAAAGATCAGAGCGATATGCATTCAGCGTGTTGTCAGCAAGCCCGCGTTCCATCCAGAGCGCATCGGCAAATTCCTCAATCAGGCTGTCCAGTTGAATTTTTGTATCAGAGTTCATGTGCCAGCAGCCAGGATTTTATCCGAAGGTTATGCCCCGCAGTTTTTCCACCGTAACCACCAGGTCCATTGGCTGCCACAACGCGG
>JARRJW010000011.1:0-11282 GCA_037388785.1 Gammaproteobacteria bacterium | reverse complement strand
CAGATATGCCTGCAGTGACTGATGCCCTGGAAAATCAAACCCAGGAGGCGGCTGCTGATGTAGAGTCTGCATCTGAAGCGGCGCCTGTGAGTGAGCCAGCTGCAAAAGATGACGGGGTAGAAGGCGATATACCCGTTATTAACTAACAAGTTTAATCAGCCGAAGTGGTGGAATTGGTAGACACGCTATCTTGAGGGGGTAGTGGCGTAAGCCGTGCCGGTTCAAGTCCGGCCTTCGGCACCATTTACTGAACAACGACATCAATAAACCTGATGTCGTTTTTTTATGGGCATAAAAAATTAATTAAGCCATTGATTTTTATAAAATAATTATCTTTCAGCCAACTTGACATGTGGGTGCGTGGTGAAATAGACTCTTTCGACTAATTTGCCAGGTCACAAAAAAATAAAGTACCTGTTCGGGGGAATCTTCAAACATGCTGGAAAATTACTTACCAATACTTGTGTTCCTGGTCGTGGGATCTGTGATTGGTATCGCTGCGGTTGCTGCCGGTTTTGTTTTGGGCCCTCATCGCCCTGACAAGGAAAAAGACTCACCATTTGAATGTGGGTTTGAGGCCTTTGAGGACGCGCGTATGAAATTCGATGTGCGCTATTACCTGGTAGCCATCCTCTTTATAATTTTTGACCTGGAAATCGCATTTCTGTTTCCATGGGCTGTTGTGCTCGACCAGATAGGAATCGCCGGTTACGTGGCGATGGCGATTTTCCTTGGTATCCTGGTGATTGGATTTATTTACGAGTGGAAGAAAGGAGCCTTGGAATGGGAATAGAAGGTGTTCTGGAAAAAGGCTTCGTCACCACTTCGGCTGACAAATTAATTAACTGGGCCAGGACCGGTTCGCTATGGCCAATGACATTCGGTCTTGCCTGCTGCGCCGTGGAAATGATGCATGCGGGTGCGTCGCGTTATGACCTTGATCGCTTTGGTATTGTGTTTCGTCCAAGTCCCAGGCAGTCAGACGTAATGATTGTTGCTGGTACCCTGGTCAACAAGATGGCTCCGGCATTAAGGAAGGTCTATGACCAGATGGCCGAACCACGTTGGGTGATCTCCATGGGATCCTGTGCCAATGGCGGTGGTTACTATCATTATTCATACTCGGTTGTCCGGGGTTGTGATCGAATAGTCCCGGTTGACATCTATGTGCCAGGTTGTCCGCCTACTGCCGAAGCACTGCTTTACGGAATCTTGCAGCTGCAAAATAAAATACGTCGAACCAGCACCATCGCGCGCTAACACATTAAACACAGGATAGTCTTTTTTCATGTCTGCAAACGAACGTCTTGATGATCTTGTTGATGAGCTAGAAGAAGCTTTTGAGGACAATGAGCTTGAGTTTGTTTCTCTAGAGCGTTTCAGGGGTGAACTGACCCTGACTGTTGCCGCCGAAAACCTGTTGGCAGTTGCCAAGCTGCTTAGAGATCACAAGTCGCTGCAATTTGAACAGTGTATAGATGTTTGCGGTGTCGATTATTCGGAATATGGTAAGACAGAGTGGACGACGACTTCTGCATCAACTTCCGGCTTTAGTCGCGGACGCGAACCAGACACACAAAAATCGTTTAATCCAGAAAGCCGTTTTGCGACGGTTTATCATCTACTGTCGGTGGTTTTAAACCAGCGAATTCGTGTGCGTGTATTTCTCGATGAGAACAAGCCAATTGTCGATTCTGTCATTCCGGTCTGGAATAGTGCTGACTGGTTTGAGCGTGAGGCTTTCGATATGTTCGGTATCATGTTCAGAGGACATCCGGATCTGCGCCGAATCCTGACCGATTACGGCTTTATTGGTCATCCGTTTAGAAAAGATTTTCCGCTCAATGGTCATGTTGAAATGCGATATGACGCCACACAGCAACGCGTTGTATATGAGCCGGTTTCCATTGACCCGAGAACACTGGTTCCCCGGGTGATTCGGGACGATAACCGCTATGAAGACGGCCAGGTAGCTGTTGAGGCCAACTCTGAAGAAAGCACGGATTCCTGATATGCCTGAAATTCGCAATTACACCCTCAATTTTGGTCCGCAGCATCCTGCTGCTCACGGCGTACTTCGCCTGGTACTGGAAATGGATGGTGAAGTCATCGAACGTGCAGACCCGCATGTCGGTCTGCTACACCGTGGTACGGAAAAACTGGCTGAGAGTAAACCCTACAATCAGTCGATCGGTTACATGGACAGGCTCGACTATGTCTCGATGATGTGTAACGAGCATGGCTATGTTGCATCGATTGAAAAGCTGCTGGGTATCGAACCGCCCGAGAGAGCCCAATACATACGGGTCATGTTTGACGAAATTACCCGTATTCTGAACCATTTGATGTGGCTTGGTGCGCATGCGCTTGATGTCGGGGCAATGACGGTTTTCCTTTATTGTTTCCGTGAACGAGAAGACCTGATGGATTGTTACGAGGCGGTCTCCGGTGCCCGGTTGCATGCAACCTATTACCGCGTCGGCGGTGTTTACCGTGACCTGCCTGATCAAATGCCTAAGTATGAAGCCACACAGTGGGTATCAGAAAAGGAAGCAGCCCGTTTGAATGAGAACCGTCAGGGTTCAATGTTGGATTTTCTTGATGACTTTACCAAGCGTTTTCCCGAATTGGTGGATGAGTACGAAACCCTTCTGACAGAAAACAGAATTTGGAAACAGCGTACAGTTGGCATTGGCAAAGTATCGCCTGTGCGTGCCAAGCAGCTGGGTTTTACCGGGCCGATGTTAAGAGGTTCCGGTGTTGAATGGGATTTGCGCAAGAAACAGCCTTATGCTGTTTACGACAAAATGGATTTTGATATTCCGGTCGGTCGCAATGGTGACTGTTATGACCGTTACCTGGTGCGCGTTGAGGAAATGCGTCAGTCGAACCGTATTATAAAACAATGTGTTGACTGGTTGCGTGAAAATCCGGGACCGGTGATGGTCGAAGACCATAAAATCGCGCCGCCTAAAAGAGCTGATATGAAAGATGATATGGAAGCTCTGATACATCATTTCAAATTGTTCACTGAAGGCTATTGTCCTCCACCCGGTGAAGCTTATGGCTTTGTCGAAGCACCTAAAGGTGAATTCGGTACCTATATTGTTTCAGATGGCGCAAACAAGCCTTACCGCCTGAAAGTGCGAGCCCCGGGTTTTGCCCATCTTGCCGCGATGGACGAAATGGCCAAGGGTCACATGCTTGCAGATGTGGTTGCCATCATCGGTACCATGGATATCGTTTTTGGGGAGATTGACCGCTAATGGGATACAGAAATGAACCAATGGCTACAGTCAAACCCGCTGTAGATAAAACAACACTGTTTTCTGACAATATTCGAGAGCAGATTGATCACTGGGTTGCCAAGTATCCTGATGAATGGAAACAGTCAGCAGTGATGGCAGCGTTAATGATTGTGCAGGATGATAATGGCGGCTGGTTAACGCCTGAACTCATGGACAAGGTTGCGGCTTATCTTGATATGGCGCCAATTGCTGTTTACGAAGTCGCCAGCTTCTACTCCATGTATGAGCATAAGCCTGTCGGTAAACACAAGATCTGCATGTGTACGAACATTTCCTGCATGTTGAACGGATCTGACAGAATTGTTCAGCATCTAGAGGAAAAGCTTTCTATAAAACTGGGAGAAACCACCAAGGACAATCGCTTTACCCTGAAAGAGGTTGAGTGCCTGGGTGCATGTGTGGGTGCGCCGATGATGCAGATCGGTGACAAGTATTACGAAAACCTGACCCCTGAGCTGGTCGATTCAATTCTGGATAACCTGGAGTAGCGTCATGTCCAATGAAGTCTGTTTTCGTACCATGCATCTTGACCGTCCCTGGTTGCTTGAAACCTACCAGAAAGAAGGCGGCTATGAAGCGCTGACAAAAATTATCAATGAAAAGATTCCACCGGAAAAGATTATTGATGAAGTCAAGGCCTCTGGTTTGCGTGGCAGAGGTGGTGCTGGATTCCCAACCGGTCTGAAATGGAGCTTCATTAACCGTGCCGCCCCCGGCGATAAGTACGTTGTCTGTAATTCTGATGAAGGTGAACCGGGTACCTGTAAAGATCGTGATATTTTACGTTATAACCCGCATGCTTTGATTGAGGGAATGATCATCGCCGGTTATGCCATTGGCGCTGTAGCCGGTTACAACTATATACGCGGAGAGTTCTGGGAACCTTACGAACGCTTTGAGGAAGCCCTGGAAGAAGCCCGCAAGGCAGGTTTCCTTGGTAAGGATATTCTGGGGTCAGGATTTGATTTTGACCTTTACTCCCACTTAGGTGGTGGTGCCTATATCTGTGGTGAAGAAACGGCGCTGCTTGAATCGCTTGAAGGCAAGAAAGGCCAGCCGCGTTTTAAACCCCCTTTTCCAGCGATGTTCGGGCTTTACGGTAAACCCACCATTATTAACAATACTGAAACATTAGCCTCCGTGCCGGAGATTATCCGCACTGGCGGAGAATGGTTTAATAAAATCGGTGTTGAAAACAGTGGCGGATGCAAACTTTTTTCTGTTTCCGGTAATGTCAATAATCCTGGAAATTTCGAAGTGCCTCTGGGAATGCCATTTGCAGAACTGCTTGAGCTCGCTGGTGGTGTCACCGAGGGAAGAAAGCTCAAAGCGGTTATTCCAGGCGGTTCATCGGCCCCGGTGATTCCCGGTGATCAAATGATGGACCTGACAATGGACTACGATGCCATAGCAGGTGCAGGGTCTATGTTGGGTTCCGGTGCAGTAGTCGTCATTGATGATTCTGCCTGCATGGTCAAACTACTGGAACGCATGTCTTATTTCTACCATGAAGAATCCTGTGGGCAGTGCACGCCCTGTCGTGTAGGAACAGGCTGGCTCTACCGGGTGGTTCACCGTATCGAAACCGGCAAGGGTCAAAACAGTGATCTTGACCTGCTTGATGACGTTGCTGACAAAATTGCCGGAAAAACCATTTGTGCGCTGGGTGATGCCGCAGCGATGCCTGTTTCCGGAATGCTCAAACATTACCGTGATGAATTTCAGTATCACATCGACCATAAAAAATGCCTGGTCGGTACTGGCAGTTAATAACAAGAGACAGTTAACATGACGGACACGATAACAATAGAAGTTGATGGTCAGAAGCTTGAAGCCAAGCCTGGTCAGATGCTGATTGAAGTCACTGATGCAGCGGGCATTAGTGTGCCTCGTTTCTGTTATCACGATAAACTATCCATTGCTGCAAACTGCCGCATGTGCCTCGTCGATGTAGATAAAGTGCCCAAACCCTTGCCAGCTTGTGCGACGCCCTGTAACGACGGCATGGTGGTGCATACCAAATCACCAAAAGCCTTGGCCGCACAAAAAGGCACCATGGAATTCCTTCTGATTAACCATCCTTTAGACTGTCCGATCTGTGACCAGGGTGGTGAGTGCGAACTTCAGGATGTGGCAATGGGCTATGGCTCTGATGTATCACGTTTTTCTGAAGGCAAACGGGTAGTGCCGGATCCTGATCTTGGTTCACTGATCGCTACTGACATGACACGTTGTATCCACTGTACCCGTTGTGTGCGTTTTGGTGCTGAAATCGCTGGTGTCCGTGAAATGGGTGCTACCGGTCGTGGTGAGCATATGAAAATTGGCACCTATGTTCAGCGTACCGTGGATTCTGAACTCTCAGGTAATGTCATTGATATCTGCCCGGTGGGTGCATTAACTTCCAAACCTGCACGTTATCAGGCACGGGCCTGGGAACTGACCCAGCATGATGGTATAGCACCGCATGACTGTGTCGGTTCAAATATCCATTTACATGTACGTCGTAACCAGGTTATGCGCGTTGTTCCCAAACAGAATGAAAGCGTGAACGAATGCTGGATTTCTGATCGTGACCGCTTCAGTTATCAGGGATTGTTGTCCGATGACCGTCTGGATCAACCCATGATCAAAGATAATGGCAAGTGGCGAAATGCTGGCTGGGAAGAAGCTCTGGAAATTGCTGCCAATATGCTCAAGTCAGGCGGTAATGGTTTAGCCACCCTGGTTTCGCCTATGGCGACGCTTGAAGAAATGTTCCTGACACAAAAACTGACGCGTGCACTGGGTAGTAACAACATTGATCACAGATTACGCCAGACCGATTTCCGAAACGATGCGGCAGATCCGCTTCAGCCTTGGCTTGGCCAGGCATTTGCAGAGCTAGAGACAAACCAGGCAACCTTGTTGGTTGGTTCCAATATTCGCAAGGATCAACCTTTACTTGGACACCGTTTACGCAAGTCAGCACTTGACGGTGGTGAAGTGATGACAATTAACCCGGTTGAATATGACTTTAATTACCCGCTTGCAGCTGAAATTATTGTATCCCCATCCGGGATGCTTGCTGAGCTGGCTGGGGTTGCCCAGGCGGCCGGTTGTCAGTCAGGTAGTCTGCAGGGTCTGATTGATTCAGCTTCTGCTAATAATGTGCATAAAGCCATTGCCGAAAAACTCAGCTCAGCCGATAAAGGCAGTGTTATGCTGGGTAACTTTGCCGCCAGCCATCCTGATTTTTCTTTAATGAGAGCGCTGGCTGCTGTGATTGCAGAAAAAACCGGCGTTGTTTTTGCGGTGATTCCTGAAAAAGGTAACAGCGCAGGTGCCTGGTATGCCGGCGCAGTTCCGCACAGGTTGCCGGCAGGTCAGGTTTTAGATAATCCTGGGCTTAATGCCTCACAAATGCTTGATAAGCAGCAAGCTGTTTACATGTTGGTTGATATTGAGCCCGACAAGGATTTTGCCAATCCGGTAAAAGCGCTTGAAAAGCTAGGTAAAGGCAAAACAGTTGCACTTTCCAGTTACAGATCCGAGTCTTTGCTGGCCAGCGCAGATGTTATTCTGCCAATCGGCAGCTTTGCTGAAACTTCTGGCAGCTATGTAAACGGTCAGTGTGATGTCCAAAGTTTTTCCGGTGCAGCACCGGCTTATGGCCAGTCACGTCCCGCCTGGAAAGTTTTGCGCGTACTAGGCAATATGATCGGTGCAGATGGCTATGATTACCTGTCTACTCAGGATGTACTGGCAGAGCTTGAAGCAACCGGTTCATGTCAGCCTGATAACAGTCTGCAGTCGGAGACTAGCGGTGAACCTGTCCTTGTTAAGACTGCACTTGAGCGCATTGCCGATTTACCGATTTATGCGGCCGATGCCATCGTACGCAGGTCTGGCTCTTTACAGCACACTGTTGATAGCTGGAAATCGGAAATCCGAATAAATGCCAAGACCGCCAGTGCGGTTGGTCTTGAAGATGGCATCAGTGCCTCAATGGCGTGTGATGAAAATGAGAAAGTGACTGCGAAAGTGGTTATCGATGAGCGCGTCAGTGATGATGCCGTCTGGTTTCCGGCAGCGATTTCCGGTGCTGAAAAATTAAGTCGTCTTTTTGGCGAAGTTACCCTGGATAAAGGTTAATTACGATGGATTTTATCCTCGATATCTGGAATACAATCAATCAGGAAATGCCGATTATGGCAATCATGATGAAGATAACCGCTATTGTTATGCCCATCATGCTGCTGGTTGCCTATTTTACCTATGCCGAGCGTAAGATAATCGGTTATATGCAGGTGCGTCTCGGACCTAACCGGGTCGGCCCCAAAGGTTGGTTACAGCCAATTGCTGATGCAGTTAAACTGATGTTCAAGGAAATTGTTTTGCCAACCGGGGCAAACAAATTCCTTTTCCTTATGGCACCACTGCTGGCGCTGGGACCGGCACTGGCGGCCTGGGCTGTTTTCCCGTTCTCTGAAGAACTTGTACTGGCGGATATTAATGCTGGTTTGCTTTACGTGCTCGCCCTGACCTCGGTAGCGGTTTACGGTGTAATCATTGCCGGGTGGGCATCTAATTCGAAGTATGCTTTTCTTGGTTCATTACGATCTGCTGCGCAAATTGTTGCCTATGAAATAGCCATGGGTTTTGCGCTGGTCGGTGTACTTGTTGCAGCAGGCAGTCTTAATCTTGGCGAAATCGTTAAAGCCCAGCAGGGCAGTTTGCTGCATTGGTTCTGGCTGCCACTGTTCCCGCTGTTTATTATTTACTGGATATCCGCCGTTGCCGAAACCAACCGCGCCCCGTTCGATGTGGCCGAAGGTGAATCTGAAATTGTTGCCGGTTTCCACGTTGAATATTCCGGTATGGCATTTGCCGTCTTTTTCCTGGCTGAATATGCCAACATGATCCTGGTTGCAGCGTTATCAGCGCTGATGTTTTTGGGTGGCTGGTTATCACCTTTTCAGGGAACGCCTTTGGAATCTACGTTTGAGTGGGTACCGGGTATTGTCTGGCTGTTTATCAAAACAGCTTTCTTTGGCTTCCTGTTCCTTTGGTTCAGGGCGACCTTTCCTCGCTACCGCTATGACCAGATCATGCGACTTGGATGGAAAGTGTTTATACCAATTACAATTGTCTGGATCATGCTGGTGGGTTTGGCCGTGGTCTATGAACTACCCTGGTGGTTTGACTAGAAAAGGGTTTGAAAATGATTAAAGTCTTTAAAAATTATTTTAAAAGCCTGCTTCTCCTGGAACTGTTAAGGGGAATGAGTCTGACTGGCCGTTACCTTTTTGCGAAAAAGTTTACTGTCCAGTATCCGGAAGAAAAAGCTCCGCAGTCACCCCGTTTCCGTGGGCTGCATGCTTTAAGGCGTTATCCCAATGGTGAAGAACGTTGCATTGCCTGCAAGTTGTGCGAAGCAGTGTGCCCGGCGCTGGCCATTACCATTGAGGCAGAGCCCCGCGAAGATGGTTCCCGTCGTACCACTCGTTACGACATTGACCTGTTCAAATGTATCTTCTGCGGTTTTTGTGAAGAGTCCTGCCCGGTAGATTCGATTGTTGAAACCCGTCACTACGAATATCACTTTGAAAATCGTGGTGAAAATATTATGACCAAGGAAATGCTGCTTCAGATAGGTGACAAGTATGAAGAACAACTGGCCGCTGACCGCCAGGTTCAGTCACCCTACAGGTAGCCCAAAAGAAATTTGCTGGAGTCGATAATTAATGTCGTATGAAAAAATAATTTTTTACGTGTTTGCAGCCATCCTGGTTTTTGCTGCGACGATGGTTATAACGCGTAAAAACCCGGTGCACTCAGCGCTTTACCTGGTTCTGGCGTTCTTTACCAGTGCGGGTATCTGGCTCATGGCTGAAGCTGAGTTCCTGGCAATTGCGCTGGTACTTGTTTATGTAGGTGCCGTTATGGTGCTGTTCCTTTTTGTGGTCATGATGCTGGATATTGATGTAGCAACACTTCGTGCTGGCATGATCAGATATCTGCCGGTTGGTGTCATTGTTGCGGTAATGATGTTGGTGATGTTGTGGATGGTTGTCGGTCCTGAAAACTTCGGCCTTGATAAATATGCCGCGCCAGCTCGTCATGCCGCTGATTATAACAACACTGCGGAGCTGGGTAGTTTGCTATACACGGTCTACGTGTACCCATTCGAAATTGCTGCGGTCATTCTTCTGGTCGCCATTATTGCGGCAATCAGTCTGACCATGCGTCGCCGTGAGGGCACCAAGTACCAGGTGCCTTCAGAACAGGTGACTGTACACAAGAAGGATCGTCTTCGTGTTGTGAAGATGGAATCAGAAGAAAAAATGGAGCTGAAATGATTGCCTTATCTGATTATCTGATTGTTGGCGCAATCCTGTTTTCGCTCAGTATTGCCGGTATTTTTATCAATCGTAAAAACGTCATTATCCTTTTGATGTGTATTGAGTTAATGCTTCTGGCAGTGAATATCAACTTTATTGGTTTTTCCCATTTTCTTGGTGATGCTGCAGGGCAGGTGTTTGTCTTTTTCATCTTAACGGTTGCTGCAGCCGAGGCTGCCATTGGCCTTGCAATTCTTGTTGTGCTGTTCAGAAAAAGACGCAACATCGATGTTGATGGCCTGGATGTACTAAAAGGCTAAGACAAATGACAGAGACAGGTTTTATGGAAAACATTTATCTGACAATCGTATTAGCACCGTTAGTGGGTGCCATCATTGCCGGCTTGTGGCGCAACCAGGTGGGACGTGCAGGTGCGCACTGGATTACGATTCTGGGTGTTGGTATTTCCAGTGTTCTTTCATTGTATGTTCTCAAGGCGCATGCGTTTGACGGGCTGCCGGTTTATAACGATGCTGTATACACCTGGATGGTCAGTGACGGTATCCGTTTTGAAGTTGGCTTCCTGGTAGACAATCTGACTGCAATGATGATGGCGGTAGTAACGTTCGTTTCCTTCATGGTGCACATTTATACGGTTGGTTACATGGCGCATGAAGATGGCTACCAGCGCTTTTTCAGCTACATCTCATTGTTTACTTTTTCTATGTTAATGCTGGTGATGTCCAATAACTTCCTGCAGTTATTCTTTGGCTGGGAAGCAGTGGGCCTGGTTTCTTACCTGTTGATTGGTTTTTATTTCAAGAAAGAAACCGCAATTTTTGCCAACATGAAAGCTTTCCTGGTCAACAGGGTGGGTGATTTTGGTTTCCTGCTGGGTATTGCTGCCGTTGCCATGTATTTCAATACACTTGATTACCATGAAGTTTTTGCCATGGCGCCTTCACTGGCGGACAAGCAGATTACCATTTGGGGTGATACCAGCTGGTCATTAATGACGGTTATTGGCGTGTTGCTGTTTATTGGTGCCATGGGTAAATCTGCTCAGGTGCCTTTGCATGTCTGGCTGCCTGATTCGATGGAAGGTCCGACACCTATTTCGGCGCTGATTCATGCTGCTACCATGGTTACCGCCGGCGTATTCATGGTTGCAAGAATGTCACCGCTTTATGAACTTTCTGAAACAGCATTGAGTTTCGTGCTAGTCATCGGTGCAACAACGGCATTCTTTACCGGTTTGATCGGTATTATTCAAAATGACATCAAGCGGGTTGTCGCTTATTCGACTCTCTCGCAATTGGGTTATATGGTCGTTGCGCTGGGTGTTTCTGCTTATGCCGCGGGTTTGTTTCATTTGATGACCCATGCGTTTTTTAAAGCGTTGCTGTTCCTCGCTGCCGGTTCTGTGATTATCGGTATGCATCATGATCAGGATATCCGCAACATGGGCGGCATGCGCAAGTACATGCCTATCACGTACTGGACTTCTTTATTGGGTTCACTGGCCCTGATCGGTTTCCCAGGCTTCTCAGGTTTCTTCTCAAAAGATGCCATTATTGAAGCGGTTCATTTCTCAACCATTGCCGGTTCAGACTATGCCTACGTTATGGTGGTTGCAGGCGTGTTTGTTACC
>JARRJW010000010.1:0-11458 GCA_037388785.1 Gammaproteobacteria bacterium | reverse complement strand
ATAACCCTAACGTTAACAGCAAAGATAAAGTCAGCAAGAATACAACTGTCGGTACTGTTTTCGGACTGAAAATGAATTCCCCGAACCTCATCATGCATTACCACTCAAAAGCTTTTTGTAATAAACTGTCAGTAACTTAACTGGAGCATTTTCTGTGTGGCTTAAATTATTTATCCTTATTGCATTCATCGGCATCTTAATTAGTCTGGGTTCAGCGCTGTACTATATGGTCAATGACAAAGGCTCTTCAAAAAGAACTGTCCGCGCCCTGACCTGGCGCATTGGTATCTCTGTCGGTCTTTTCGCATTGATTATGTTGCTCAGCTTTATGGGTGTCATCAAACCCCATGGTATTCAACCTACTCCTATCCAGAACACAAAAATTGTTCAATAAAAAGGGTGAGTAACCTTTCTGATACTCACCCTATTATTTGTTTTATTTGTCGAGTGTTATTTTATTTCGTATTTCTAAACCACGTATACGAATATAAAAAGTCCTAACCAGACCACATCAACAAAGTGCCAGTACCAGGCAACACCTTCAAAGGCAAAATGCTGTTCGGGCGAGAAATGTTTTTTCTGTGCACGCAAAGCAATAACAATCAACATGATCGTACCCAGGGTCACATGAAAGCCATGGAAACCGGTCAGCATGAAGAAGGTGGAACCGTAAACACCTGATTCCAGGGTAAGGTTAAGATCACTGTATGCATGAATATATTCATAAGCCTGAAAACCCAGGAAAACCGAGCCCAGTAAAATAGTTGCCCATAGCCACAGTACAGTTTTGGCATTATCACCAGCTTTCAGCGCATGATGGGAAAGCGTTATGGTCACACCAGATGCAAGCAGTAATGCTGTGTTAATCGCCGGTATACCCCAGGGCCCCATGGTTTGGAATTCACCACCAACATTTTCCGGACCATTGGTCGGCCAGGCTTCGGTAAATGCAGACCACAAAAATTGATGTGTTGATGCATCTTCGCCGAGTAGCCAGGGTACCGAAAGAATGCGAACGTAGAATAATGCGCCAAAAAATGCAGCGAAAAACATTACCTCGGAAAATATGAACCACATCATGCCCTGTCGGAATGAACGATCGACCTGTTCATTGTAACGTCCATCAAGACTTTCCTTGATCACTGCACCAAACCAGCCCCACATCATCATGATGATCAAAGCCATGCCTATTGCCAGTACAGTCATACCATTACCGTTAAATGCATTAGCAGCTCCAGCTACTGCTACGGTCATAGCTATGGCAGCAATGATTGGCCAATAACTGCCATCAGGTACGTAATAATGATCATTTGATTGGGACATATCCCCCCCTTAAATTTAATATTATTGAGTGTTTAATTTATTTTTTGGTCTGTTACATCAAAAATCGTATAGGCCAGAGTCACTGTACTTATATCATCTGGCAACGCAGGATCGATCACGAACCTTAACGGCATTTCTTTGGATTCACCTGCCGCAAGATCCTGCTGGGTAAAACAAAAACATTCGGTCTTGTTAAAATACAGGCTGGCTGTATTCGGCGCTACACTGGGAACAGCCTGGCCAACCATATCTCTGGAAGTCTTGTTGGTAGCCTTGTAGGCAACCGCATAAATCTGACCAGGATTAACCGCCATCGATTTAACCATCGGCTCTAATGTCCAGGGCATACTACTGTTATTCACCGACATAAACTGCACTTTGATGTTTCGGTCGGTATCGACCTGATAACTTCTGGCAATTTCATTTTCACTGATAACACCGGTTTTACCATTGATGCCTGTCACCTCACAGAAGATATCGTAAATCGGCACCATCAAATAACCGAAACCAAACATCACGACAACAACAGCTACATAACGCCACTTGGAAGCTTTTTTACTGTCATCAAGACCTAGCATTATATTTATCCACGCGAGCTAAGGTAGATTCCGCTGACGTAAAAAGCCAATGCCACCAGCCCCAAAACGACAGCTAGAATGACATTGGTTTTTTTCTTTTTCTCCAGATTCTTTTCCATGAAATTTCCTGCTCAGTCAGTGAGGAGCCCCTGATTTTTCAAGGACTCCCGCACCGGACTATTTAACTTCTGGAGCCTCCGAGAATGAGTGGTAAGGAGGAGGTGAAGGCAATGTCCACTCCAGCCCATGTGCACCTTCCCAGACCCGGTCAGTTGCTTTTTCACCACCACGAATAGTCTTGATGACGATGTAAACAAACAGCAACTGGCTTAGACCAAAGACAAATCCACCCAGAGAAGAAATCAGGTTCCAGTCAGCAAACTGTACGGCATAGTCAGGAATACGACGAGGCATACCGGCCAGACCGAGGAAATGCTGAGGGAAGAACAGGACATTTACCGAGATAGTGGAAATCCAGAAATGGAATTTTCCAAGTTTCTCGTTATACATGTTACCTGTCCATTTAGGCAGCCAATAATATGCACCACCCATGATCGCGTAGATCGCACCGGTTACAAGCACATAATGGAAATGCGCAACAACAAAGTATGTATCATGATATTGGAAATCAACTGGAGCAATGGCAAGCATTAATCCAGAGAAGCCACCGATCGTAAACATGATGACAAATCCGACGGCAAACAACATAGGGGTTTCAAATGTCATCGAACCTTTCCACATAGTAGAAACCCAGTTAAACACTTTCACCCCTGTCGGTACCGCAATCATCATGGTTGCATACATGAAGAATAGCTCACCGGCAACAGGCATACCGGTAGTGAACATATGATGCGCCCATACAATGAAAGAAAGGAATGCGATTGAAGCCGTCGCATAGACCATGGAACTGTAGCCAAACAGTGGTTTACGAGCGAACGTTGGAATAATCGCTGACACGATACCGAATGCAGGCAGAATCAGGATGTAAACTTCAGGATGAGCGAAGAACCAGAAAATATGCTGGAACATCACCGGATCACCACCGCCCGCTGCACTGAAGAAACTGGTTCCGGCAAACTTGTCGGTTAACAGCATTGTTACAGCACCAGCAAGTACTGGCATGGTTGCAATCAAGAGATATGCAGTAATCAGCCAGGTCCATACGAACAAAGGCATTTTCATCAACGTCATGCCAGGAGCACGCATGTTAAAAACAGTAACGATTACGTTAATGGACCCCATGATAGAGGACAGCCCCATCAAGTGGATAGAGAAAATCAGGAAAGGAAAGCCATCACCATATTGCAGCACAAGTGGCGGATAAAGTGTCCAACCACCAGCCGGGCCACCACCCTGCATGAAGAAAGTTGACAGCAGCATCAGGAATGCAAATGGCAGAATCCAGAAACTCAGGTTGTTCATCCTGGGCAAAGCCATATCTGGTGCACCAACCATCATCGGGATTAGCAAGTTTGCAAGACCAGTAAAAGCCGGCATAACTGCACCAAAAATCATAAGGAGGGCGTGCACAGTTGTCATGGAATTGAAAAACTGCGGATCTACCAGCTGTAATCCAGGTTGAAACAGTTCTGCGCGAATGACCATAGCCATCGCACCACCGAGCAAAAACATGATCAGTGCAAAGATCAGGTACATGGTACCAATATCTTTGTGGTTAGTTGTCGTCACCCAGCGCATCAGGCCCTTAGCCGGCCCATGGTCATGGTGATCATCGTGTGCTGCTGTAGCTGTACTCATTTTTTGATCTCCCAATAATTTAGATTAGCGAGCCGCTTTGATGGCTGCTGGTTGAACAATTCCTGCATCATTGCCCCAGGCATTCCTTTCGTAGGTAATGATTGCGGCCATGTCAGCATCACTTAACAATGCACGATAGGATGCCATGGCTGTACCCGGTTTACCGTTTAGCACGATATTAATATGCGCATCTGCTGGACCGTTGGCAATCGCACTGCCTGCAAGCGCGGGGAAGTTGGCCGCTGGCAAGCCTTGTCCGTTTGCCATATGGCAACTGGCACAGTTTGTGGCATAAAGTGATTCACCTTTTGCCATGAGCTCATCTTTACTCCATTCACGGTCGCCTTCTGCAGCAGCCTCAACAGCAGCGCCTTTTTTCTCAGCTACCCAGGCTTCATAGTCAGCGGGTGACTTGGCAACCACCACGATCGGCATGAATGCATGGTCTTTGCCACACAGCTCAGCGCACTGACCACGGTAAATACCGGGTTCATCAACCTTGGTCCACTGCTCATTGATAAATCCGGGAACGGCGTCTTGCTTCCAGCCCAGTTCAGGCACCCACCAAGCATGCAGAACATCAGAAGCTGTGATAAGGAAACGTACTTTTTTGCCTGTCGGTATCACCATTGGCTCATCGACTTCAAGCAGGTAATTGTCGATGGACGCTACATCGATACCGGAATTTAACTGGCGAGCCTTGTTATGCTCAGGGTGCAGATTAGATACGAATGAAATGTCATCTTCGATATAATCATACTGCCACTTCCACTGGTGACCGGTAATCTTGATACTCATTTCCGCATCGGATGTGTTGGTCATGGCAAGCAGCGTTGTAGTAGCCGGTATTGCCATACTGACAAGAATAACGATGGGGATGATCGTCCAGACAATTTCCATCTTGGTACTTTCATGAAACTGTGCAGCGACAGCGCCTTTGGACTTTCTATGGTAAATAATGGAATAAATCATCGCCCCGAAGACAATGATGCCGATAACAACACAGACCCACAGAATAATCATATGCAGGTCATAAACCTGCCGGCTTGTTTCTGTCACACCGGTTGTCAAGTTCAGTGCATATTCCGATAACGCAGTTCCGGTAAGCGCCATAAGCACCGTAAAGAGCAATGCTTTAATAGTAAGGTGTCTCACCCTTTCCCCCTCATAAATTATTAATGTTTTGATTCATCAGCATGATACCTGACAAAGTTTCAGGATACAGCTATTAATCGGTTTTTAAGATGTAACGCAAGCTCCTTACGCTCATCTTCTGGCAAAAAATGTCCGATTTCGACCCTAGTGCCTGAATGACAGATAAACAATTTGTCCGGGTACAGGCGACTTTTGGGTTTTACAATTTCAAGCTTTGCCCAGATTGTTGGAAACTCGTACTCAATTTCTGGACCATTTTTCCAGCATTCTACAAGACCCGACCATCCCTTAGCCACTTTGACAGAGAAACCATCAATCGAAATGACTTCACAACGCTTTCCTTCACGTGCCGTCAGATAAAAAGCTATCGTCAACGCCAGCAGCTCAAGGCCGGTAAAAGGCAATATCAACCAGTAACCGGCGAAGGCAAAAGCTACGGCAATAATCATGGAAACAACACCGATCACTGCCAGGAAAATAAGAACCTCTTTGCCTGATGTCGATCGATTAGGCCTTAACACCACCTCATAAGACTCAGCATTTTGGTTGTAATCTTGCATTTACGCCACCTGAGAGACAGCCTGAAATAAGGAACTATCACTCACGAAAGAATTTTCACTGACTTTAATCAATAAAATCAGTATAAAAATGCGATTTATATTGATTTATATCAATAAAGTTTTTCGAGACTACCTATTGATACAAATCTCCGCAAGTAAGTAACTTTTTGACGCTATAAAAAAATTTTTATGGGAATTAGTGTCCGAGGTTATACTCTTTGGCTCATTTCCTCCGGTGATTGTCAATTTCCCTGCAACCTGAAACCGGATCCAAACTGGAGTAAAACCATGCAAAAACAGCCAGACAACAATAGAGGTCAATCACTGGCAAGTGTCATCCGCAGCGTTGCAGCATCGATGATTGGCGTGCAAAGCAGTAAAAAGCATGAGGAAGACTTTACCCGTGGCAAGGCCAGCAGCTATATCATTACCGGCATTATCGCCACAGTGCTTTTTGTATTGGCCATCTGGGGTGTTGTTATGCTGGTCTCTTCCCTGGCCATTCATTAATTGGACTTATAGTTTATTAGTCTCCCGATTTTGATTTGTGCATAATTCCAAACGTTAAGGCATTCCTTATCTATAATTAAATAGGACGCAATAAGCTTGCCTGCCAAAGCAGGTAATCGGTTTGTTGCACTTTCTCGCACGTCAAACCTGGAGGGTATCATGTCATTCAGACTTTATTTTCTTCTCCCGGATGTCCCGACAGCATCTCAAGTCGAAAAAGAACTATTGCTGGCCCGTGTTGAATCCCGTCGTATGCATTTTATGGCCAATGAAAATGTTGACCTGGGCGATTTACCGGAAGCTAATTTCACCCAGAAAACCGACCTCATCCACGCCATGGAAACCGGTATTGTTGCCGGCGGAAGTGCTGGTGCACTCGTTGGCCTCGGAAGCCTGTTTTATCTTGGGTTTACCGCTGGTAACAGTGCAGTTCTTGGACTCATAGCTATCTTTGGGGCATTTTGCGGTACCTGGATTGCCGGGTTGATAGGAATTGGTATTCCAAATTCCCGACTCAAAGCCTTTGAAAAAGATCTTGAAGAGGGGCACATACTTTTGATGCTTGATGTTCCCCGCGAAAGAAAGCATGAAATCACGGCAATGGTTAGAAAACACCACCCTGATTCCACATTTGAAGGTACTGAACCCACAATTCCAGCCTTTCCTTAACTGTTCGGATTTCCCGAAACATACATCACCAGGACTGCCGTCAGTCCTGGTGCTTTGGATGATTTTTATGCAAAAAACCGATTTTTCCACAGGTGAAATTCATCTTGATGTTATATGACAGCCGGATGTCAATATTCATGGATAGCTAAAAAATCAGCTGACACTTAACACCATGCTGTCATAATCTAAGACCATGTCTTGACAAGGATTTCTTTCAACATGCTGCTGCCAGCCAATAAAACCAAAGTTGTCTGCACTATTGGGCCCGCCTCAGACAAACCCAAAATACTGGATGCCATGCTAATGGCTGGCATGAATGTCGCTCGATTAAATTTCTCACATGGTGACTTTGAGTCACACGCACAGACGATTCTCAATCTCAGGCAAGCTTCGAAGCGTACCGGTAAACGCCTGGCAATACTGGCCGATTTGCCCGGTCCCAAAATGCGCATTGGCGAAATCGAATCAGATCCGATCAATCTTGAAGAGGGTGACGAAATTACCTTAACAACCCGCGAAATGCTGGGCACTGACAAATGTGTTTCCGTCACACTCGAAGAATTGCCCAATGTTGTCAAAGCAGGTGACAAGCTGTTTTTAAATGACGGCATGATCTCTTTACTTGTCACTGAAGTAGAAAAAGAAAATGTGAAGTGTGAAGTCCGGTCAGGGGGTGAACTCCGCGCCAGAAAAGGCCTGAACCTGCCAGGCATTGAGTTTGGCATGAGCGCCTTTACCAAGAGAGACCATGAGTGCCTGCAGTTCGCTGCCGAGCAGAAACTGGATGCCATCAGTCAAAGCTTCGTCTCCCACGCAGCCGATATTGAGCATGTCAGGCAGGCCTGTGATGCTCTTGTATACAAACCTTTTATCATTGCCAAGATTGAACGCAGCAATGCCCTGGATAATCTCGATGCCATTCTGGAAACAGCTGATGGCATCATGGTTGCCCGTGGTGACCTGGGTGTGGAAACCCCCATCTCCAGCATGGCCGTTGTTCAGAAAGATATTATGCGCAAAGCCAATCGCGCCGGTAAGCCGGTTATTACTGCTACGCAAATGCTTGAATCAATGACCAATAATCGTCGACCAACGCGTGCCGAGGCCACTGACGTTGCCAACGCTATTTTAGATGGCACTGATGCGGTTATGCTTTCCGGTGAGTCTGCAATGGGACTTTACCCTGTCGATGCCGTGAAGATGCTAGCTCAAATAGCAGCCGATACCGAACCGTTCAGGCCTCCGGCTGGCAGGGAGCAGCGCATGCGTGACAACAGCTGTGTCAGTGACCTGATTGCACATTCGCTGCAGCAGTCGGTTGCCCACCTTGCTCCGGCTGCCGTCATCGTTCCGACGCGCACCGGCAGCATGGCGAGAAATGTTGCTCGATTTCGGCTGCCACAGTGGATTACAGCCTTCAGTACACGTGAAAGCACCTGCCAGCAGTTAATGTTCGCTTATGGTGTGTTCCCGGTATTGGTTGAAGCTGAACAGCTTGACTGGGGACCATTTAGCCGACAATGGCTGAAAGAAAATGGCATCGCCGAAGGCTACGCAGTTTTATCTCAGGGCCCCTCTCCGGAACACCCTTTAGCCAGCCATCGAATGGAAATTCTCGACCTTTCCGGTCCCAGTACAGCTAAACCAGCCTAAGAGTAATTCTCAGCACCCTTTTCTTCCATTTTCGCAGCCTTTTCCAGCACCATGTTTTCGAGTGATTTTTTGTATTCAAAAATTTCTTTCCTCAGCGCCTGGTCGGATATGCCGAGCATCTGAGCAGCAAGGATACCGGCATTTTTGGCGCCATTGATTGCCATGGTGGCAACTGGTACACCGGGTGGCATCTGGACAATGGAAAGCAGCGAATCTTCACCGTTCATTGCCGAATTTTTAACCGGCACACCTATAACCGGGATTGGCGTGATAGCGGCAACCATGCCGGGTAAATGGGCAGCGCCACCAGCTCCGGCAATAATAATTCGTAAACCATTTTTTTCAGCATTGTAGGCATACTGATAGAGACGCGCCGGTGTTCGGTGGGCAGAAACGATCGTCACTTCGTGTGGCACAGAAAAATATTCCAGCATTTCTGCAGCTGCACCCATCACAGGCAGATCGGAGTCACTTCCCATGATGACACTGACTATTGGTGTTGGCTTGCTCATAGTTTATTTTCCCCTTCAATCCTCAACAGCGTTTTGACCTGTTCCGCCTTGTTCCAGGCTTGCTGAATATCCTGGTCAATAACTGTCACATGCCCCATTTTTCGTAATGGCTTGGTTTGTGACTTACCATAAAAATGCACGTTAACACCTTCAATCGCCAGGCTTTCATGCAAACCATGAATCACTGGTCGACCGACATAACCTGGCTCACCCAGCAAATTGACCATTGCAGCCGGGGACAACTGTCCGGTTGCACCCAATGGCAGATCAAGAATGGCCCGCAAATGCTGTTCGAATTGATCAGTAATGTTGGCCTCTATGGTCTGATGTCCGGAATTATGGGTTCTTGGCGCAACTTCGTTAACAAGAATTTCACCGCTAGCGGTTAAAAACATCTCGATGCCAAAGATGCCCACACCACCCAGGGCTTCCACGGTCTTAATACCCAGTTCCCGCGCGTGCCTGGCCTGCTCGTCACTGATCATGGCTGGCGATAACAAGACATCCAGCACATTGTGGCCCTCGACAAAAACCATCTCGACCGCCGGATAGGCTACGCATTGACCACTGACATTACGGGCCACCAGGATTGAAATTTCCTTTTCGGCGACAACAAATTTTTCAACCAGCGATGGTATTTTCAAACAGGATGAAAAGTCCTGTTCCGTTTTCATCACGGCGACGCCACGCCCATCGTACCCACCACGCAGGGCTTTTTGAACCAGTGGATAACCAAAGTCGGCAAATAAGGCGCCATCCGCTTCCGGCATCTCAACAAACTCAGAAGTCGGTATACCTGCAGACTGGAGAAACTGTTTTTGTTTGAGCTTGTCCTGAATCGTCGCCAATACACGTGGCGCCGGATGAATTGCCATACCCTGTTTTTCCAGCGCAAGCAGCGGCGCAACATCAATGTCTTCCAGCTCGAAAGTAATGACATCACAGGCGTCGGCCAGCTCGGCAACTTTGTCAGGCTCGGAATAACCACCCAGAATTTGCCTGTCAGCCGCCTGACTCGCAGGGCAGCGCTCAACCGGGTCAAGTACTATGCAACTGCATCCCAGACGAGTTGCTGCACGGGCCAGCATCAGCCCTAACTGTCCACCACCAATAATACCAACAGTGGCTATGGGACAGGCTAAACCCGGTCGTTTTTCTAAAGAAAAGCTCATCGCTTTTACAGTGACCCCAAAAAAATCAATCGCGCAGGATACCTAGGTTAATCCAAAACAGCAAACCAGGCACGGTAAGGCTACATAGCCCAGGATGGGCTTAGGCGCCCGGTTTATCAAGTTCCAGGCTGGCCTTATCAAGCAGATCCGCGGGCAGTTCTTTTTGAACGGACACGCCAAGATCCTTAAATTCGGAAGCCTGCTTGATCAGGTTGCCTTTGCCAGAATATAGCTGTTTCATGGCGGTATCATAAGTCTGCCGGGCATTATCGATCTGGTCTCCGACCTTTTGCATGCTGGAAAGGAAACCGTTGAGCTTGTTATAGAATTTACCGGCTCTATCAGCCAGCTCCGCCGTATGTTTATTGCGGTCTTCAAACTGCCAAAGCTGACGCACAATATTCAAACTCGTCAGTAACGTTGTTGGCGTTGCCACCAGCACATGTTTTTCAATAGCGTTGCGATATATGGTTTCATCCTGCTTCAAAGCCTCAACATAGGCAGACTCAATCGGTATAAACATGATCACCACTTCAGGTGAATTCAGGCCCGGCAATTTGTAATAATCACGCTCTGACAGTTCTTCTATACGGTCCTTGACCGCTTTGGCATGTTCAGCCAGGGCTGAACTACGCTCTAGTTCAGATTCAGCATTAACGTAACGCGTGTAGGCGGCAAGCGATGTTTTGGCATCAATAACCAGGTGTTTATCCTGTGGCATATAAACGATGGCGTCAGGACGCTTACGCCCATCTTCGGTTTTAAAACTGACCTCGCGCTGGTAATCCTTGCCGAGTCTCAGGCCGGAATTATCCAACACGTTTTCCAGGATCAGTTCACCCCAGTTGCCCTGCACCTTTTTCTGGCCTTTAAGTGCCGTAGTCAATTGTTCGGCCTGGTCAGTAATTTCACGGTTTAGCTTTTGCAGGTTTAACAGCTCATTTTTCAGCTCGCTGCGCTGTTTGGTTTCTTCGGTATGCAGTGTTTCGACCTTTTCCCTGAAACCTTTCATTTCAATCTGAACCGGTGTCAGCAGGTTTTGAATGCTTTGCTGGTTGAGCTCTTTAAACGCCTTACCCTTGGCCTCGAGGATCTCACTGGCGAGTAACTGAAAATCTTTTTTCATCTCGGTTTTGGCATTATTCAACAATGCCAGCTGGTCACTGAACTGGTTTTCTTTTTCCTTCAGCGTGGTTTTCAGATGGGTGAAGGATTCCTGCAGGGATTGAAATTCCTGGTTTCTGTTCTCAAGACTGCTCTCGACTTTGCTTAAAGTTGCCTTTAACTCCAAGACCCTCTCTTCTGATGAACGGGTTTCAGAGAGATATTCAGCACTAACCCTGCTGAGTTCGATTTCCTTCGAATGCAGCTGCGCCCTGATTTCTGCAAGTTCCTGGTTTTTTGATTCAAGTTCGCCATCAATTTGATGCAATTCAGTCTCAAGGTTTGAAGCGTGGCTTTCAAGCCATTTGAAACGCCCTCTCAGAATATAGATTCCAAAAGCAATGACCAGCAACACAACGAGAAGCGGCCAGAAAAGTACTTCAACACCTTGCTGCCTGAAGAGG
>JARRJW010000009.1:0-11836 GCA_037388785.1 Gammaproteobacteria bacterium | reverse complement strand
ATAAAGCAATGTGCCCCAGTTCTGTCCGAAACTGACTGTAAGGACATGGTTGTCGCTGATTGCGGAATACAGCAGAACAAGTGAAACCAGGAAGGTTATCAATATGGAAAGGACACTAAGCCTGGCAACATGCCTTTGTAATTGTTTTGAGTAGACATATGTAATGACCGCCATTAACAATGGAATTACTGGCATCATCACAACAAGGTTCTGCAACATTACCCCAACCTTTAACGAGTATTTATTATTTTATAATGCTGAATCATGTTTGATTATTCATGTTCAGGATACAGAGCAAAGATAATCAGAAAAAATCAATAAAGTCGACAAATTTAATCAACTTTTATCTATGTTTCACTTGTTCGGTTCAGTTTCTAACGAGTTATTTTGTCTTAAAGCTATCGCTGATTTGTGGCCAGATTGCTTCCAGGCGATTTTGCATCGCTGGCGCAAGATCAAGTGCAAAGTCCAAAAATGCCTTTGAGACCAGTGAGAGCTCCTTACCCTTGGGATGGACAAGATGCCACTGACGCATAATGGGAAAACCCTCTACATTCAACAACGCAACTGGACCACCCGGCCCTTCTAGGGTCAGGGTATGCAAAGACAGTACCGAAAGCCCAAGGCCACCAACAATGGCATGTTTTATGGCTTCATTACTTCCGAGTTCCATTCTCAGTTTGGGCTTAATGCCGCGTTCTTCAAATGCCCGAATTGCCGCATCACGAATTCCAGAACCCGGTTCACGAAAAATAAAAGGTTCTTCAGCAAGTTCTTCCAGGGGAATATTTTTTCTACCAACAAAAGGATGATTCCTCGGTGCCATTATCACCAGCGGATTTGGCGCCAGGTAATAACTGTCAATATCGATAACGGAGTCCGGCTTTTGGCCAATAATGTATAGGTCATCAACATCGTTATTGATGCGTTCGGCAATGCGGTCCCGGTTTGAGACCTTCAGGGCGACATCAATTCCCGGATAAAGCTCAAAAAACTCGCCAAGAATTTCTGGAGTGAAGTACTTGGCCGTGGAGACCACACCAATCCTCAAACGGCCTCGCTTGATACCCTTGATATCGGAAAGGGTCATTTCGAGGTTGGCCAATACCTCGAACATTTTACAGCAGGATTCATACAACTCTGAACCAGCCTCAGTAGGTTTGACCTTTCGGCCAATATGCTCAAATAAAGCAATCCCCATGACATCGGACAGTTTTTTGATCTGCATTGAGACAGTCGGCTGAGTTAGGAAAAGTTCTTCAGCCGCCCTGGTAAAACTGCCGAGGCGAACCGTCGCTTCGAAAATTTGCAGTTGCCTTAATGTGGTATGGCGTATCAGGTACTCCGGCATCGCAGCAGGAGGAGTATAACCATGACTTTCGCCGAGCTTACTCATGTATCTGTGGCCCTTGAATGGTAAAAACCAAACAAATCATACCACCAAGCTAATTAATGATCTTGCCTGATTTAACTAAAATCAGTCAGGCCAGACACGTTGGCCGTGAGAAAACCCTGTAGAAGAAGATTTTTTTGATGAAGACGACGTTGCTTTTTTGGCTGTTGTCGACTTAGGTGTAGCTTTTTTCGTAACCGCTTTTTTGGCGACAACTTTCTTGGTTGTTGCCGGTGTTGCAGTATCAGTTTTGGTTGATCTTGTAGTAGCAACCAGTTTTGCACTTGTTTTATCGTCACTCATGACAGTAACTCCAGTTCCTGTAGTAGTTGGTGAAGTTCATTACTTGCCTCCCGGCCTCTAACGCCCAGCTGAGTTACGCCACGTCCCTCCAGGACACTCATTTTATAGGCCATGCGGCGCCGGATAGCCGTATTCGCAGCAGGTATAACAAGCTCTGCCATGGCATCCCTGATTGCTTGAGACAATTTGGTTCTAGGCTCTAATTGATTGACAACCATTATCGCCTTCAGATTTTTATTCCTGCTTCTTATCTTTTCTAGTTCTTCTTCAATTTTAACGCTCGCCCACATATCCAGCGGTGAAGGTAATACGGGTATCAATACCATATCACTGTGTAATAGCGCAGTTTGAGTCTGGTCAGAATGTATAGAAGGTGGGCAATCAATGATTACGTGATGATAATCATTTTTGCAATTGGAGATTTGCTGATTGAGATTTTCAGATGCTTCAAAGACATCGATGGCACTTTTACCATCACTTAAACGGTACCACTGCGCCGAGGATTCCTGAACATCTGCATCCAGTAAGACTGTTGGCTTGTAATCAGCTAAAACGGTTGCCAGGTTAATTGACAATGTTGTCTTTCCTGCACCGCCTTTGTTACCGAGCAAAGCCACTACCGGCATTGAGAATTCATCCTTAAGCGTAAGAACTAATATAAGTTAGACATTCTGAAGTTCATCGAGCTTTTTTGCAAATTCCCGTTGATTTTCAGTTATGTCATTGGCCTCTTCGTCAGCATAGATGGTGACGTTGACGTAATCCCGCCCAAAACCCATATTTGGATAGTAATCCATTGTTTCGGAAAGATCAGCCGCACGATCTAGAAAATCCCGCAAAACATCATAGCTTTCAAATTCATAACGCCGCTCCAAACGAGTTGGGCGTGATCGTTCTTGCCAGGAGTCACTCATAATTCAGGCCTCTAACTGAACATAACACAAAGATGCCAAAACATTTTATAAAGTACTTGAATGCAACTTAAGCTGCCAGTCCTTTAACTCTGCATAATGAGATTGCTCTTCAGCAAGTAACTCATTGAAAAAAACCTTATCGTCAACCAGACCATTTTTTACGCAATAAGTAGCAGCTAGCTTGTAAAAATCCACAAGCTCACGCTCAAACCGTATATCAACAGTCAATAACTCATCAAGGTTTTTTCCAAGCTCCACAGGCCTAAGCTGGGATGCACTCGGCGCATACCCATAGGCAAGCATACGGTCTATAAGACGATCCGCATGAGCCATTTCTGAAACAGCTTCATTTCTGAAATAGTCAGCGGCCTCTTGAAGACCCCATTTTGTTGCCAGCCGCGCTTGCGTACTGTAAAGCTGCACAGCAGAAAGTTCCAGGCTTAAGGCTCGCCCCAGGTAACCCAAAACTTTCTGATCTGTGCGATCAGTGAGCATCATAAAGCTTCAAAGATTAAAGCTTAGTCAGCAGAACCTGTGGGTAATACTGGCTCAACTTCACGATGAGGACGAGCAATGATGTGAGCAGCAACAAGACCGTCACCAACTCTTTCACATGCGTCAGCACCTGCGCGAACTGCAGCGTTTACCGCACCAGTTTCACCGCGAACCAGAACAGTTACGTAACCACCACCTACAAACTCACGACCAATCAGTCGTACTTCAGCAGCTTTAGTCATAGCATCAGCTGCTTCAATCGCAGGTACCAATCCACGTGTTTCAATCATGCCCAGTGCAATACCATAGTTTTCATTTGCCATCGTCTATTCTCCGTACTCGATAAAAGAATTACTGATTGCCGAGCACAGGCTCGACTTCACTGTGAGGGCGGGCAATTATGTGAGCCGCCACCAAACCATCACCAACGCGTTCACACGCATCGGCACCCGCGCGAACTGCCGCGTTAACCGCACCAGTTTCACCTCGTACCATGACAGTTACATAACCGCCACCTACAAATTCACGACTAATGAGTTTAACCTCAGCCGCTTTTGTCATTGCGTCGGCTGCTTCGATGGCGGGCACCAACCCGCGTGTCTCGATCATGCCCAGTGCAATACCAGAGTTTTCACTTGCCATCTTTAGTCTCCTATTGACTCAACCCATTAAAAAATTAATTAAACAACCGATTCAACTTTCATGTCTTCATCAGACCAGAAGTCAATGATTCCACCAATGGTCAAATCAGTCAGTATTTCAAAGTCGCCTGCCGCATACCTTGCTGCAGAACCACTTACTACATAAACCCAGTTACCTGGTTTGGCTCCAACAGGATCTGTTGCGACCTGTTTTTTGCCAGACAAATCTGTTAACACTCGAAAAGCTGAATACTTCAAGCCTTCGATTCGACTTGTACAAGTCAGCGAACCCTCAACCTTGAGAATCTGCATTGTCTGTCTCACCACTCTCAGGTGGCCAGTGATCAATAATCCCTACAATCGTCAGGTCACTGGGGTAACCTTTACTGCCAGCAGCCTCTCGAGCAGCTGAACTTCCTACACAAATCACCCAGTCTCCTGGCTTGGCCCCTACCGCATCAACAGCCACTACCTTCGAGCTACCATCTTTAACCACCTGCAGCAGCTTATGCTCCATCATGGCAATTCGGTTTGTTGAAACCAAAGGTCTTTCAACCTGACAAATTTTCATCAGTGTCCTCCGTCAACCACCGCATTAACCGAGCATTCAAGTACCTCGATTGACGCATCACTATTGCAATCCCTGGCAACCTGTAAAATATGCAGCAATCCCTGCTCGGCCAGTTTTGCATATCGCTCATTAAAAGCTCTGGCAACCCGTTGACAATGTTGCTGGGCACGCTCGCGTGCTCCCGGCACATGTCCGTGGTAGTCAAATCTAACAACTACCGGTACAGGCAGTCCCTTAGAGACATTCAAGCCTGTAAAAATCTTTATCCCGACATCCGTATCTGCAATTGCCTCTTCAACCGTGTTGAGATAGGCAAAATACATCAGGTTACGAAGCTGAATTTCTTCAAACCCAACACCGGCACCGATAAACCGTTCCGCATGCCCGGTATCCGGATATGCTTCACCAAAACTTTTACGTACATAATCGATTTGAGACAAATTGTTCTCAATCAAGTAAGCCGAAAACTTTGCTGTTCCCTCAATTGCTTCGGGAGAACAGGAGCGAACCTGGTTCGCTATAAATTCCCTACCCTCTGTTGCCGAACCATATTGCGTTACCTTGTAAACATCCAAAGTATCGACAAATCGATCCAGGTGTATAACACCTTCGCCATCAGGTACATGTACCCGAATTGAATCTGTATCGGTATCAACACCAATCAAAAGCAAATCAATCGATGCGCCACAACAAAAACTGTTTTCAATCGCGGTCTTGAATGCATTTAAACGTTCAAGCCCACTGGCTGCGGCCTTTTCATCATCAGAACCGTGAGCCGCACATCCCTGATGGAGCGGATCAACCGAACTGTAATGGTACGCAACCACTTTTAAATATCGTGTTGGCATATCTGCCGTATTAGGTCTGCCTTCACGGAATCGTAACATTTCAGTTTCGACCCACTTTTCAATACTGTCGTCAATGTCAAACATTGCACCAGCATATGACTTACGGCGAACCATTCGGTGAGGCATCCGTAATACATAACGTATTACATGGGCTAGCCTACCATCAGCACATGGCGACACATCTACAGTGTGAAAACCACAGCTTTGTACAAATTCATCAAATTTTCTTTCATCCTGATGAACCAATGGGTCAACCCCATAAAACTCATCACAGTAACGCCGGTAAGTCTGAAAAACACACCAGGCGTATAACCTTTTCATATCGAGCTGCTCTACCCAGGCGTTATCGATAATATCGTCTGGCAACTCGAAACCCAGTTCCCTTTGGGCAATCTGTTGTGCACGTCTGCCAAAATCGGGCTCATGCTGTAAGGCTGAGATCTCTTTTAACACCGGCACAATATTGTCAAATGCAGCCTTGCTATTACTTTCATACTCGTAGAGCCGAAAGTTATCTTCACATTGACACAAAGGATGAGAACTCCTGTATGCCTTAACTGGTGAAGACACTCCCTGAACACTTCCCTGAGCTCCGGGTCTGCGCAAAGGAGCAGTACCTGTTCCTAAACGCCTTCTTTTCAGTTGACTACCCAGTCTTTGCATGACAACGCCGAATTAACCGCGCGCACCGCCAGAATAAGTAATCAAAGAACCATTTTCATAGTTGCCGCTACTTCCAGTAACACGACTGACGGGTTGCGGTGCTGGATTTTCAGCTTCAACGTTCCGCTGCGTGGCAGCCATCATTCCCATTCCGCGACGCGTTTCGTTACGGACTGTAGAAGAACTGCCTTCAGTTCCGGTAACACGATCACCACGATCCCAATCATCACCGGTTATCTTTAAACCGGCATCCTGACCTTCACCTGTAACGCGGGACTTTATACGACCATCAATCTGTTCAGGGTCACTCTCCGCAGGATGAATAACATCGAGTGAAGAATTGCCAAAACGGGCTTGTTCAGTTCCTGTAACTTTGCCGGTAGCCATTCCAAACGGACCAGTAATATGGCCTTTTTCATACTGAGTTCCAGTAATTGCACCGTGTGCGTCTGCATCGTTAGAAGCATGAGAAGGCGACGCGACTGAAAATTCACCCCATTCAGCGCCGCCTACTGGCTTTGGGAAGTCAGAACTTCCTGGCTCAGCAGCTTGTGAAGCACAATTCTGTGCAACCTGGTCACGACCAACATAGGGTGTACCACTTACTGTTTCACAGGCACCTTTTTCAGCACCAGTCATCTTGCCGCCAATACCTGGCTGCAGTCCTGTCATGTTGGCACCAGCCCTGCGCTCAATAACCTGAGTACGCGCTGCTACACTTTTTGTTTGTGGTGCTTCGCAGAAATCAGCTGCCTGCTCCATGCCCGCATAGGGCGTACCGGTAACCGCTTTACAGGTACCTGGCTCATTGCCCGTTACGCTTAGCCCACGACCAGTCATGGTGCCGGTTACAGACTTACCGCTGTTAGTACTCGAAATTCCTACTTTCCGATCCTGTGGCGCAGGTACACTTTCACAGAAAGTGTTAAATTGTTCCTTGCCAATGTAGTCATCACCAGTAATATTGCGACAGCTACCCGCCTCGTCACCCGTCATTTTTTGACTACGACCGACTTCTGTACCGGTGACAGCGCCACCTCTTAAAGTTTGACTAACACCAACCTTTGCAGGCGCATGCCTTTCAGCTGACTTCACATATTGTGAACCCGTGGGTTCTTTCAAAGAACCAGCTTCGCCACCAGTTACCTTGGAGTTGCTATCCACGTTGTCGCCGGTAATCACTTTACCTTTACGAGACTGCCCCATCACCTGAGAAATCGGAGCACTCTTGGTTGGCGTTGCGCAGAATGCATCAGCCTGGTTGGCAGAAACATATTCTGTACCAGTAATGTTTTTACAGGTACCCGGCTCATCACCGGTTACCTTGGAACTGCGACCAACCTCATTTCCGGTAACAGAATTACCACTGAGGGTATTACTGACACCTACTCGTCTATGTGATTTTTGTGGTTCAGCCTGGCAGAAATCACGAAAAACTTCGGCACCCATGTATTCAGTACCAGTGATTGTTCGACAGGTACTTGCTTCGTTACCAGTCACATCCTGATCACGTCCCACCATAGTGCCAGTAACTGACTGACCATGTGAGGTTTCAGTAATTCCAACTTTCCATGATGCATCCTGAGCTGCACCAACATCAGCGTTAGGACGCACTTTTCCGGTTGGACGGCATTTGTGTTCACCAGAACCTGATTTACCCTGTTTACTACGCTGTTCGCGCAGTGTTTTAGCCAGTTCACGGCTGGACAAATCAGGATTCGCCGCACGAGCAGTCTGAGCCTGTGACATACCACCCGAACTCAAGCCGGCTTTGCCACGGGTTGACTGCGCTTTGCGGCGCGCTAAAGCTGCCGCCTTACTCGGATTAAGGGCAACTTTAGGTTTATTCACTTTTCTTATGGTACGGCCAGAAGATCTTGATTGTGTCGCAGGCGCAGCCTCTGTTTTAGTATCGCCACAATCACCTTTACCACCACAACCACATCCGCAATCATCAGATTTTTGATTGGAAGTGTCTGCCACCGCCTTAGTATTTTGCGGAAGCATGGAATAGTCACGGGTTCTGTCCTGTGAGGCAGAAGCCGACTTGCCTTTGGTTGACATCGCTTTACGACGAGCCAATGCTGCCTGACGACTGGAATTAATTACCGGTGTCGCCACTCTTGGACGATATGATGAAGCCGGGGAAGACGCAGGCCGCGGTGCAGCAGCCGTTGTCACTACGGGCTGGGTAGACACTTCCGCTTTGGAATGCTCAGGCGCAGATCGTGTTCTATCGTTCTGCCCACTCAGAGCAGCCTTTCCACCGCTGGACATCGCTTTACGTCTTGCCAATGCCGCAGCTCTACTGCTGTTTTGATTTGCTAATGCCATTGTCATCTCCGCTTCATCATTACCGATTGGCATGCCGTAGCCATCAAGACTAAGGGCATGCCAGTTTACCGTTAGTACAACTTAAACTGACGGATTAAGCGCGTCCTTCGTAAACCACGAAGCAAACGCCCTGGCTTTGCGAGTAGTTGTCATAACCGATCAAGCGAACGTGATGGTCAGGATAAGAACGATGGCAAGCTTCCAGCTCTTCAATCACAGCATTCATATCTTTGGCACCAAACATCGGCAGCTTCCACATGGTCCAGTAGTGCTGGTTTGCACCGCTTGGATGCTCGTGTTCGATCGCTGGTGTCAAGCCCTGGGCGATCAGGTAAGCGATCTGGTCATAGACTTCGTCCTGAGTCAGCTTGGGCAGGAAACCGAAAGTTTCCAGAGTATTTGCTGTCTGGTAATCACCTTGAGTACTAGTTGGCATAATTATATCCTCGTTAAATTCGTTAACAATCAGTGTTTGGAAAGCGACTTAGTTGACGTCAAGCTTGTCAACAGTATCAAATTCGAATTTGATCTCTTTCCAGGTTTCCATAGCGATTGCCAGTTCTGGGCTCGTCTTGGCGGCTTCGGTCAGAATGTCACGAGCTTCTTTCTCGATTTCACGCCCTTCGTTACGCGCCTTAACGGAAGCTTCCAGAGCAACACGGTTAGCCGCAGCACCTGCAGCATTACCCCATGGGTGACCCTGTGTACCACCACCGAACTGCAGCATGGAATCATCACCGAAGATAGTAACCAGTGCAGGCATGTGCCAGATATGAATACCACCAGAAGCTACGGCGAATACGCCTGGCATTGAACCCCAGTCCTGATCGAAGAACACACCACGTGAACGATCTTCAGGAACGAAAGACTCACGCAGCTGGTCAACGAAACCAAGAGTTGACTGACGGTCACCTTCGAGCTTACCAACAACAGTACCGGTATGCAGATGGTCACCACCTGAGAGACGCAGACACTTGGCCAATACGCGGAAGTGAATACCGTGTTTTGGATGACGGTCAATTACAGCGTGCATCGCACGGTGAATATGAAGCAGCATGCCATTTTCGCGACACCAGTTAGCCAGACCAGTATTAGCTGTAAAACCACCAGTAATAAAGTCGTGCATTAAGATAGGTGAACCAACTTCTTTAGCGAATTCAGCGCGCTTGTACATTTCTTCTGGAGTAGCAGCAGTCACGTTCAGGTAGTGACCTTTTTTCTCACCAGTTTCAGCTTCCGCTTTCTGAATGGCTTCACCAACGAATTCAAAACGATCACGCCAGCGCATGAAAGGCTGTGAGTTAACGTTCTCGTCGTCTTTAGTCATATCCAGACCGCCGCGCAGACATTCGTATACCGCACGACCGTAGTTCTTGGCAGACAGACCTAGCTTAGGCTTAATAGTTGCACCCAACATTGGACGACCGTATTTGTTCAGACGGTCACGCTCTAGCTGGATACCAGCAGGTGGACCACCACAAGTCTTGATGTAAGCGATTGGGAAACGGATGTCTTCCAGACGTAGATGACGCAGTGCTTTAAAACCGAATACGTTACCAACCAATGAAGTCAGTACGTTAACAACAGAACCTTCCTCGAAAAGATCAATTGGGTATGCGATGAAAGCATAGAATGACTCTGAGTCACCTGGTACATCTTCGATGCGGTAGCAGCGGCCTTTATAGTATTCCATATCAGTCAGCAATTCTGACCATACAGTTGACCAGGTACCAGTTGAAGATTCAGCGGCAACAGCGGCAGCTACCTCTTCTTTTGGAACGCCGGGCTGACCGGTGCACTTGAAACATGCAAGCAGGTCAGTATCGAGTGGAACATAATCGGGCGTCCAATACATATCACGATATTCTTTTACACCCGCATCATAAGTCTTATTAGCCATAGTCAACTCCTGTTCAGTTGCTGTTGAGCGATCTTGTGATTACCACGAAATCTGGATGGGAAGGTTAGTTACTGGAGACACTTTGTTTCCAATAAATACTTTTCGACGTGTTAATCAATTAACATCTATATATGCAATCTCTAATACACATCAGTTGATAGTGAAGATCAATTCTATCCACGTACAAGACCCTAACCAATTGATTTTAATAACTTTATTATCTTATCAACCAGTAGAGAAATTCATTTTTTTATCTATTTTAGAACCTTTTAATATAGATAATCATCTAAAAAAAGAATGAACTTTAGATGAAATTCTATATAGAGTCTCCCTTTCAAAAGACGAAATCATTCTAATTATCTATAGATCGTTTGCAAACAAGTAATTCTTATAAGAGATTCTCATGACTCGCTGGAAACTTCCTGGTCCCCGGACCAGCCAACTGCCCTAGCAATTTCAATAGCCTTGTCATGGATTTGCTTGTGGCGCTCTCTTAAATCTTCCGGCAAACCACTGGCAAGACAGCCATATTTATCCCATTCATCATTAACCTGATTAATGACAACCTCTATACGACTGAATGCCCAGCCTTCACATGTTTCACCTTCGGGTAGAATCCCAAAAACCCAGGCATCACGGATTGCCTTGCCAAAATGCGTCATGCCACCATTGATGTCCTTATCAACACCTACGTATTTATCTGATCCAACCGCCACTTGAACACCCGCCTGGTTATTGTAAAAAGCCCGCAAGGTTAGTCCCTGCCGTAAATTGCAGGCAATCTTAAATCACCTGGACTGATAAATCACCTTCCCGCTTAAATCCAATGCTCAGAATTGGCTTACATTGACAATCTGCTCAAAGAGGAAAATGTGATGATAATCACAGCAGCCGGAAAGCGATAGGCTAAGCTTGTAATACTCCCGTTAGAAATCGCATATTGTTTTCGACCCGGCTCCCCCTTTAGGCCGGGTTTTTTATTGCCCCGGGATCGAAATTCCTGATTGCTTGGAATCGCCAATTTCATTAATTACCGCAAACACTAGGATTTCAGGATAAGATTCAATAGAATCGTTGCAAAGAAAAACTATAAGCAATGGAATTCTGCCTTGACTGAAGACGAAATTCGAAATCCGAAAGCCAGTAATAACGATGCCGTGCTGCAACAGCAATACCTTAGAGCCGTTGGCTCCTTTGAAGGTATAGTACTGGGTCAAATTGATGTTAAAAACCGACTTGGTGACCGCCTCAATTACAGCATTCGTGCCGGCCTGGTCATTCTCAGCCTGGTCGCACTGTCTATTCTTATTCTGCTGATTATGCTCAGTTCCCAGGTTAACAGGATATCTGATGTCGTTGTTGGTATGAATAAACACTTCGCTTCTGTCTCGGTAAAAATGGACAGCATTAAAGACAATGTCATTGCTATGGAATCCCAAGTGGCCCTGATGTCAGACATCGAGGAATACACCACCATAATGAATAATGAAATGGAACGAGTCACGGATAATACTCAAGCGATGAACAGTAGCGTGGCCGATATCTATCAGCAGTTCTCTGATCTAAGAGGCATGATTTCAGATATTTCAGTAACCATTCAGCACATTAATGGCGAAGTACAGTATATAAACTATGAAATGGACCGCATGTCTGAGCCTGCCCGAACCATGAACCGGTTTATACCATTTCCATGACAAATTCAATCAATAACACCAGGCCAGATGATCCCCGCAAAGCCATAGTCGAGGTTATGGCCCGTCTGGGCAGGGAAACC